>CALVQZ010000069.1 GCA_944358275.1 uncultured Bacilli bacterium | reverse complement strand
CTGTAACATAAATGTAATGCTTTTGTAACACAAATGTAACATTCAAAAAAGAAAAACGTAAAAGCTATGTAGGAGTAAGCTTACACAAGGAAGACACGAATTTTCGTTTTTTGACATTTTTTTATTTTTATGATAACATAAACACATCTTAAATAGAGGAGTTGATGATTGCATGATTTACCAAAATGACATCGTAAACTTGAAAACAAATATTGAACAAAAGATAGGACAAAAGATAATTGTCAAAGGCTCTTTAGGAAGAAGCAAGCCTTTTGAAAAAGAAGCTACAATAGAAAAGATTTATCCTAATATATTTGTGGTAAAATACGAAGAAAATAATAGAAGTGATACATATACATATAAGGATATACTAACAAGAAATGTAGAGGTACAGGTATATGATGGAGAAAATTATAATCCATTAATTCCTCCAGCAACTACAACAGAAAGAAAGAGAAAAATTATATAATACTTAAAAAAATTCCTATGCTTAGGAATTTTTTTTTTTGCTTTTTCATATATATGTAATAGTTTAAAGTTAAGGAGGGATTAATTATGTTATTAGAAGCCACAAAAGAGGATATTTGTGTAAATCAATTAATTGGACGTAAAACACAAATGATTATGTGTGAAGAAGATATTATTATTCCAGATATTAAGCCAGATATTGTAAGCCCATTAAATACAAGTGGGAATGTATGTGTTTATAAAAAGGAAATTTTAGATGGTAAGATGCGATTTGACGGAAGCATTTTAATATACATAATGTATTTGGCGGATAGCAATGAAGGGATAATAAGAGGCTTAAATGCAACATTAGACTTTAGTGAAATAATTGAATTTCAAGGGCTAAGAGAGGGAATGAACGTAGAAGATGAATTTATATTAAAAAACATTGATTGTAAAGTTTTAAATGGTAGAAAAATTAATATAAATGCCACAGTGGAATTTAGTGCTAGTGCATATTTCAACGAAACTACTTCAATGGTAAAAGATATAAACAATATAGGTGATGTTCAAGTATTAAGCAAGAATTTGGAGTTAAATTCATTATTAGGTATAGGAAGTACTAAAGCATATGCAAAAGAAACTATTATGATAGATAATATTGATAATTTAGCAGAAATCTTAAGCGTTCATACAAGACTAAAAGATAAAGATATAAAACCAAGTTACAATAAAATACTTGCCAAAGCAGATTTTGAAGTTAGAATTATGTACTTGACAGAAGATAATAGAATTAATAGTGTTAGTAGTAAAATTCCGGTCATGGGATTTATTGATGTGCAAGATGTAAGTGACACAAGTATTTGCAATGTAAAGTATAAATTAAAAAACATGATTCTAAAGCCAAATTCAGCAGAAGAACATTCTATTTATGTAGAAGCTGAACTAGAACTAATTTGTAATGCATATGAAAATAAAGAACTAAACATCATTCAGGACATGTATAGTCCAAGCAAAGAAGTAGAGTTTACGCAAAAACATATTGAAACTAATATTATAAAAAGTAATAAACTGGAAATATGTAGTATAAAAGAAGATTTATCTATTCCAGAAATAGGTAATAACAAAGTATATGATGTAGATGTTAATCCAGTGATATTAAATCAAAAATGTATTGAAAACAAAATTATCTATGAAGGAGAAGTAAGACTTAAATTTGTTTTCAAATCTAATAATGTAAGTGGAATCGATACAAAAAATGCGAATATACCATTTAATTTCGAAATAGAGGCCCAAGGGGTAGAACAGAGTGATATGTTAGAAACTGAAATAGAAGTAAAAAGAGATGACTTTATTATTAATGGGGGCAATGTAAATATAAATATAGAATTAGAGTTTCGTGTATCGGTACTAAAAAGTGAAAGAATACGCTTATTAGAAGAAATTAATGTAAATGATTTGTCAGAACAGGAAAATTACAGTATGGTAGTATATTTTGTAAAACCATCAGATAGTTTATGGAAAATAGCAAAAAAATTTAAAAGTACAATAGAAGATATAGCAAGAGTGAATGAAATTAGTGATATTAATAAAATAGATATAGGACAGCAACTTTTTATACCAAGATATTCTGCTCAAAAAGTGGGATAAACAGTGGATAAAATTTATTCAAGAAAAAGGTGGGTTTTATCCCCAAAATGGAATTTTAAAAAAAATAAACGAGTAAAGAATTTAGCAAAAGTAATATCTGTTTTGATAATTGCTTTTTCGGTTGTTTTTTATTCAATAAAAGGAATTAATCCAATGTTTAATAAACTAGCAAGTGAAAGGGCAAGGAGTATTGCAACAGAGATTGTAAATATAGAAACAAGTAAAGTATTACAAGATGTTCCATATGAGGAACTAGTAAAGATTGAAAAAGATAGCAATGGTAATATACAAATGATAAGAGTAGATGTAATTAAAGCTAACATGTTAGCATCAGATATGACTTATAATATACAAATAGAACTTAATAAGAGGACAGAAGATGAGATATCTATTCCATTTGGAAGCGTTTTTGGAAATAAATATTTAGCTGGATTTGGACCTAATATTTATATAAAGATTAATCCAGTGGGTAGTATAGACACTAGTTTTATATCAACATTTGAAGAAGCAGGTATTAATC
>CALVQZ010000068.1 GCA_944358275.1 uncultured Bacilli bacterium | reverse complement strand
GCGCCAATCAATGTTGAGACAGGAAAAATATGCAAGAGATAATGGAATTCTTGAAAGCAATTGGTATCAAGAATATGCAAGTGGTGCCAAGAAGGATAGACCTAAACTAAAGCAATTGTTATCCTCGTTAAAGGATGGTGATGAGTTGTATGTTATTGAAGCTTCAAGATTAACAAGAAGTTTGCAACAATTATTAGAAATATTAGATTTTGCAAAATCTAAGAAGTTAAAACTAGTTATGGGAGATTTTATTTTAGATTGTACAGGTTCCTTATCAATACTCACACAAGGACAGCTTATGATGTTGGGGATGATTAATGAAATAAATCGGTTAATGATCGTTGAGGCAGTGAAAGAAGGTGTTGATGCAGCACGTGAAGAAGGTCGTATTGGTGGGCAACCAAAGCTTACGAGGGAGCGAATTTATAATAAGAACCCAGATGTTGCTAAGTATTATATAGAATATATTGAGCACAGGATTAATTTCACTGAGTTTTGTAGGTTATGTGTTATTAGTCGCAATACTGGTTATAGGTATTTGAAGGTGTTAAGAGAAAGTTAAAAGAGGCAAACTAGATGTCTCTTTTGAATTGTTAATTCATTCGGGTATGATTTGCTTACCAACTACATAATGTTGTTACGTGGGGCAAGTATTAGGGTTACAACGTCTAACAACACGTGTGATTATTCCTTATAGGCACAAAAAAATAATAGTAATTGAGTTTACTATTATTTTTGTTTTTATTACTTCAACACACCTAAGTCGCTATAACTTAAACCAACTTTATTTAGTATTTTATTTATGTCACCACAATAATTAGTTGGTTGACTTTGACCAATTAAATCGTAATAACAAACACTTTTGTCTTGTCCTTCATAAATACCTTCCCAAGTAGCCGCGTCATCTGTATATTCGCCACCATTTGTATAATTTACATATTCATTATATGCTTTATCACATCTATTCCTTAAATATGCCTGAGCATTGGCAAAATTACTACAAGACATTTTTTCCGTAACATAATTATACGTACATTGATAATATGTATCAGCAGAATTAGGCGTATCATCTCCATAAGTAAATTTAGTAGTTAAAGTATTCGCACTTACACTAATTGTTTCTTCATAATAAAATCCAGTTATTGTTCCTCCACCATAATTCCAACCAGCGTCTTCATATTGCAATGCATTATATCCTTCTTGGATTTTTTGTCTTACTTCATCTGCCGTATATTTATAAGTAGGTGTTGTAGTTGTATTATTGTTTGAACTACTATTGTTACTTGAATTATTATTGTTATTGTTTGTGTTATTGTTAGAGTTATTATTTGTTTCCGGTTTTTGTGTTGTCTCTTCTTCTTTTACTACTGGTTTTGTTCTTTCACTTTCAGATGATAAAGGTAATTCATAGCTATATAATTCTAATTCTGTATTAGCAAATTCTTTTTCAAACTTTTCTGTTATCACTTTAGCTTCTACTACTATCGTAGAGAATAGACCGGCTTTTGTTGTTGCTAATAGATTAGCTGATAATTTATCGTCTGATACTTCGCTTTTTATATCAAGTGTTGCATTTCCATAAATACCACCTTTAATTCCACCAGATACTTCTACCATTCCCAACAGACTAGCTTCTAAATCCATTTGAGATCCTAGTCTCATACTTGCTTCTCCAAAAGCACTTGCATCTATTTTGTTAGTATATTTAGTTTTTCCATAAACACCTTTTTCAGAATTAACACCTATTGTTATTTTATTTGTATTAGTTAGTGTTGCATTCATATTAGCTTTTACATCAAATTCCATTATTAAACCAAAATCTAATTCTGCTGTAAAGAACCATAATGGTGTTGGGATTGGTACAGTACCAACAGTTTGTTTTAGTTTTTTAGTATCTTTTTCTACTGCTTTGTAATCTGATTTTAATAGCGCTAAAGCATTTTCACCCGCTGTGTATGCTTTTAATCCGTCTTTTATTTTATCTAATGTTTCGCTTTGTGTTTCTAATGTAAAACTTGGCGTATTAGTTATTTGTAATGTGAAATTAACATCTATATAGTCGTCGTGAATGTCATAATCAAACTTTACTTTTAGTTCTACTTCATAATCAAATGATAATTTATGATGTTCTAAAAAACTCTTTTTAAATACTTTGTCGCCTGGGTTAGTTTCAATATGAATTGTTGCTACCATAGCTTCACGTTTTTTACTCCATTCACAATTAACGTTGATTTTTGATGCCGCATTGACAGTTGGTATTAGTTTTTCTATTAATGTATCTTCTGCATAAGCTATTAAATATTCTTCAATTTCTTCGTTTTCTTCAAACTCTGATAAATTTAAGTATGCACTTCCGTAGTAATCAATCTCATCAAAAACTTCACTAATAGCTGGTATTGTTAATTGATATGTTCCGTTTTCGGCTTTTTCTACTTTATAAGCTTTTTGATTATCTATTAATATAATGTCGCCTGTTTTATATTCTGTTTCTGATGTTAATGTAATTTTATCATCAGTTTCACTTACTATATTAATATATAAAATAGAAAAAGAAACACCTACATAAACCATCCACAAATCTAGTATAAATTTACCACTTGTAAGTCAAATATCCTGAATTTTGTGTTATAATTTAATAGAAGGAGTTATAGTTGAATAACATTTGCTAGTTCGTCTTTCATCAATTCATTTCTATATACATATTAAAGTAGTAAGGAGTGAGTTTGTATGGATAAAAAGGAAAAGAAAGTAAAAAAACAAAACAAAGAACAAGTCAAAAAGACAGAACCAAAAGAAAAACAAAGCAAAGTTAATCTTGATAAGAAAAAGAAGTTATTAATCTTAATATTAGCAATAGTATTAGTTGCAGTAATTGGTATAACAATATTTTTTGCATTAAGAAATGATGATGAATATAAATTAGCAGATGTAGAACCAACAATATCTACTTTAGAAGACGGAACATATTACATATTTGGATCGCCGAATAATCAATCTTTTGAAGTTGAAACAAAAGAAGACTTCACTTATAAAGTTGTGGATGAAGAAAACAAT
>CALVQZ010000067.1 GCA_944358275.1 uncultured Bacilli bacterium | reverse complement strand
GTGAAAGAATGTATAAATTTAAGATGTTTTTAATTTTTATTGTTTTAGTTTGTGTATTTGATAGAGTAGATGCTTTTATAAAAGAAGTGCCATTATTAGGTAGGGTTATATATTTAGATGCAGGGCATGGGGGAGTGGACCCTGGTGCATATTATAAAGATATATATGAAGAAGATATAAATTTATCTATTACTTTAAAATTAAGAGATAGCTTAGAAAAGTTGGGTGCAGTTGTATATTTAACAAGAGATGGTGATTATGATTTGTCTACTCCTAATGCTTATCTTAGAAAAAGAAGTGATTTAGGTAATAGGGCAAAGATGATAAATGAAAGTAGTGCGGATATTTACTTATCACTTCATTTAAATGCATCTTCAAATACAAGTTGGAAAGGCGCACAAGCGTTCTATGATGATATAAATGAAGAAAATGTGGAACTTGCAAAGATTTTTCAGGATGCTTTTAATAAAAATTTAAATAGTAATAGAACTATAAAAGAAATAAGCAATTTGTATATGTACAAAAATATAAAAAAACCAGGCTTATTATTAGAACTAGGATTTATATCTAATCCTAATGAAAGATATTTATTAAGACAAAACTGGTATCAAGATAAGGTGGTAAGAGTTTTATCTAACTGTTTAATAGAAATATTTAATTAGCTATGATAATTTAATATGTTACTATGAGCATAAAAAAATTAAAAAAAATTTATAAAAACATTGCAATTAGAACATATGTTTAATATAATTGCAGCAAGTGAGTAAAATAGATTGAATAATAAAAAAGAAAAAGTAATTATAATAATATAAGATATGCTTGTTGTTTAATTGTAAAAAAATTGTTTTAAAAAAGTTGTTATATTAGTGTAAATTTATTTTGTAGTACAAACGAGGAAGTGTGATTAACTAAAAAATAAATAAGATTTATAGGAGGTTATGAATGAATCAAATTAAAAAATATAGTGAAATAACATTTGAAAGTATTAAACATATTGATGAATATGGTGATGAATATTGGTTAGCTAGAGAGTTGCAAAAACCGTTAGAGTATAAAGAATGGCGAAAATTTGAAGGAGTTATTGAAAAAGCAAAACTTGCATGTGAGAATAGTAATAATGATATAAAGGATCATTTTGTCGGCGCAGACAAAATGATAAAACTAGCAAAAGGAGCAACAAGAAAAGTTAATGATATAAATTATCAAGGTATGCTTGTTATTTAATAGTTCAAAATTCTGATCCAAGAAAAGAAGTAGTTGCGTTAGGACAAACTTATTTTGCAGTACAAACAAGAAGACAAGAATTAACAGAAAAAGAATATGGTCTTTTAACTGAAGATGAAAAAAGATTTTATCAAAGAAGTTTAACTAAAAAAGGAAACTATTCGTTAAATCAAATAGCTAAAAAAGCAGGAGTTAAAAATTTTGATAAATTTTATAATGCTGGATATAAGGGTTTATATAATGGAGAAACAGCTAATGATATAGCAAGAAGAAAAGGTTTAAGATATAGAGAAGATATTTTAGATAATATGGGAAGTGATGAATTAATTGCAAATTTATTTAGAATTTCGCAAACAGAATAAAAATTAAAAAGAGATAATATCTTTACTGAAAAGTATGCTTGTGATACTCATAATCAAGTAGGCAAGATTGTTAGAAATGCTATTAAAGAAGCTGGAGGAACAATGCCAGAGGAATTACCAACACCTAAAAGATCATTAAAAGAATTAGAAAAATTAAAAGAAGAACAATCAAAATTAGATATGATTGATATACATTAGTAATAGTTTTATCTTGTTAGTAGAAATATTTAATTAGTTATGCTATACTTATAATAGGTGGAAATAATATGGGACGAGTAAAACAATTTAAAACGATAGATGAACAAGTTGAGATTTTAAAAGATAAAGGACTAACTATAAATGATGAAGAAAAAACTAAAAAAATTTTGCTTAGAGAAAACTATTTTTTTATAAATGGATATAGGCATATATTTATGCAAAGTTCTAGTAATAGAAGATTCATTGATGGTGCTACTTTTGATGAACTTTATGCATTATTTAATTTTGATAGAAATCTTAGAAATATTATGTTTAAATTTCTTTTGATTGTTGAGAATAATTTGAAATCTATATTTAGTTATCATTTGTCTAGTAGATATGGGTATAAAGAAAAAGATTATTTAAAATTATCAAACTTTACAACGGATATAGCTAAGCGTAGACAAGTAACTGATGTAATAAATAAGATGAAAAGGCAAATAAGAGTGAATGCTAAACAACATACTGCTACACTTCATTATTTGACTAATTATGGATATATTCCTATGTGGATTTTAGTGAAGGTTCTTTCTTTTGGTATTGTTAGTGAACTTTATATGATATTGAAATATGAAGATAAAAAGCAAATTGCAAGATATTATAATATCGAAGAGGAGGAATTAAGTATATTTTTACCAATAATGGCAAATTATAGAAATCTATGTGCTCATGAAGACATATTATATGATCATAAAACTCAAAGGGGTATACCTAATAATAAGTATCATAAAATGTTAAATATTCCTATGGCTGATGATGAGTATATATATGGAAAGAATGATTTGTATTCTTTAGTTATTATGTTTAAATATATGCTTAGCGTTGATGATTTTAGATTACTTATATACGAATTAAGTTATGAAATAGATGCATTAGATGGTAAAGTTGATAGTATTTCTTTAGAAAATATTTTAGATAAAATTGGGTTTCCAAGTAATTGGAGAGATATTTCAGAAATATAAGAAGATTTTGTGTCTTCTTTTTATATTATTTGGAGTTTAGAATAAAATAGTGTCAAAATTTCTTTTTATTAGTAATAATTTGAATGTTGAAATAGTAATTTTTCAGTATTTATTTTTTTGCATTTGTCATAAAATATAATGGAAGTTTTATGAAAGGAGAGTAATTTATATTAAACTTGTAAAAAATATTTTTTTGACTATTTTAGTATTACTATGTATAACATCAAGTGTAAAAGCGAATGAATCGTTTGATTACAAATTTGATAGTGTTGAATTATGGGGAAATCAAGTCGAAAGAAATAATACTGCTGTAATGAAACTTGTTAGTGAAGATGGCACTATTTTTATGACTTATTGCGTTGATTTTGTAACTGCAGTTAAAGATAATCATAGTTATTCAGTTGTTAATTTAAATGATGCAAGTTATTTAGATGAGGATGCGGCTAGTTATATAAGAAATATAGTTAGAAATGCTTATCCATTTATTAGTATTGATGATATTAGGACTTTTATAAATGAACCTAGGTTAACTAAGAAAGATGCTGTTGCAGCAGCACAAGCTGCTATATGGCATTATGCTAATAAGGTCAATTTTAGACTAGGGGGAAATGTAAAAAAACTTTATGATTATTATTTGTCTTTAGAAAAAGTAAATGCTAAGGATGAGGTTTCAAGTATTGATATTGTGTCATCTACTTATTATGAAGAAGATATAAGGTATGTTTTGATAGAGGTAGATACAAAGAATGTGTATGACTTAGAATACAGTTTTAATAAGGATATTTCGTTAGAATATGGTATAGAAGTTATAGAGCTGGAAGAGGGAATTTTACTAAAAAATGTGCCAGATGATGCTAAGTTTGAAGTAAAAGTAACTGGAAAACAAGATATCGCAAAAGATGTTTATTTCTTTTTTCCAAAGGGAGGAAAGGATGCTTCTCAAAGTTTAGTTGGAATGCCTAGTGGTACTATAAATATTTCTACTAGTAAAGAGGTGGATATTAAAGATAAGTGCCATAAAATTACAATAAATAAATTAGATAGTGTAACTGGTAGTGGGATATCTAAGGTGAAATTTAATATATCTAATACTAGTGATTTTAGTGGAAAAGTAATAGATGGAATAACTGATGAAAATGGAAAAATTGTGTTTAAAAATATACCAAATGGGACATGGTATATAAAAGAAGTGGAAGCTAAAGATGGATATAAAATAAATGATGAAGTTATTAAGGTGATTGTTAAAAATAAAGATGTATGTATTGATGTTAAAAATTATCCTTTAGGTAGTATCAAAATAGTAAAAATAGATGATTGTGGTAATAAGCTAAAGGGTATATATTTTGATTTATATAAGGGTAGTGTGAGTGAAAATAATTTGATAAAGAAAGATATTGTAACTGATGAAGATGGTGTAGCAGTCATAGAGAATTTAGATAAGGGTGAGTATGTTCTTGTTGAGACTAAAACTGATGATGAGCACATTTTAAATGAAGAAAATATAAAAGTAAATGTTGAGTATGGTAAGAAGAGTGTTGTAAAAATAGAGAATAAGAAAATTGCTACGGGTAGTTTAATAATAAGGAAAGTAGATGTTGATACTAAGGAATTATTAAAGGGCTCAAAGATAGGAGTGTATTTAGATGAAGAATTTAAAGAGTTGTATCTTGAGTTTATAACAGATGGAAAAGAAAAAGTTATAGAAAATCTTCCAGTGGGTAGGTATTATGTAAAAGAGATAGAGACAAATCCTGGATATGCTTTAAATGAAGAAAAATATGTTGTAGATATAGTTAAGAATGAAGCATTTAATTTGGAAATAGGAAATGAAAAAATATCAGATCCTGAGTGTAATGGAAGCTTAATAATAAGAAAAGTAGATGTTGATACTAAGGAATTATTAAAGGGTTCAAAGATAGGAGTGTATTTGGATGAAGAATTTAAAGAGTTGTATCTTGAGTTTATAACAGATGGAAAAGAAAAAGTAATAGAAAATCTTCCAGTGGGCAGGTATTATGTAAAAGAGATAGAGGCAAATTCTGGATATGTTTTAAATACAGAAAAATATGTTGTAGATATAGTTAAGGATGAAACATTTAATTTGGAAATAGGAAATCAAAAGATACACGATACAGCATCAAATCATTATGGTATATTTATAATTGGCAGTTTTTCTTTAATTGCTTTTGCACTTATATATATAGGATATAATTTATGCTTAAAAAGAAAGTAAATGTTGTACTTGTTGTAGCAATGTTGCTTTCTTTTATTGTAATGTTATATGGTGCTTATGTTGTATATAGGTATGATAGAAATATTAAGGAAACTCTTCTTATAGTTGAGAATATAATTGATGATGAGATAGTAAGTGTATCTGATAAAGTTGATGATGTTAAAGAGGATACTCTTATTTATAAGAAGGAAGATGATTATAGTGCTGCTATTGGAATAATTACATTTGAGAATGGGAAAAAGGTTGCAATTTATAATTCTAGTGATGAAGATTATATGATGATTGGTGCGATAAAGATATCTAATGGTGCAATATTAAATGAGAGTGGTAATAGTGTAATGTTGAGTCATAGGGATGGTTGTTTTGGTATTCTTAAGGATGTAAGTGTGGGGGATGTAATAGAGGTTAAGACTAGTGCAAGTATTGAGAAGTATAAGGTTATAGATGTGTATGATACTGAAAAGGATGATCCTATTCCGTATGAAGATAGTGATGATACAAGAATAACTCTTATAACTTGTTATCCATTTGTGTATCTTGGGGATGCTCCAAAAAGATATGTTGTAGTAGCAGAACTTGTGTAAACACTACTATGGGGTAGTGTTTTTTACTATGTGAATATTTGGTTTAAATATTATATTTGTATGCTTTATGGT
>CALVQZ010000066.1 GCA_944358275.1 uncultured Bacilli bacterium | reverse complement strand
ATGTCTTTAATTTCTTTTCTTTCATAGAATTTTAGTCCACCTAAAATTTTATATGGTATTCCTTCCCTTCTCAGTATTTCCTCTATTGCTCTTGATTGTGAGTTCATTCTATATAAAACTGTAAAATCTGAATATTTTAAATATTCTTCTGTTTTTAAATGGTTTATTTGTTCTACTATGTATCTTCCCTCATCATACTCATCATCTGATTTATGAATTATAGGTAAAGCTCCTTCATCATTTTCAGTCCATAATTTTTTTTCATATTTATTTTCATTATGTTTAATAACTGAATTTGCTGCTTTTAATATATTGCCTGTACATCTGTAGTTTTGCTCCAATTTTACAATTTTAGTTCCTGGGAAGTCTTTTTCAAAATTTAAAATATTTGTAATATCTGCACCTCTAAAACTATATATACCTTGATCATTATCTCCAACTACAGTAATGTGCCCATATCTTGATGCTAATATTGTTACTAAAGTAAATTGAGCCTTATTTGTATCTTGATACTCATCTATAAGTACATATTGAAATTTATTACTATAGTACTCTAAAGCATCTTCATTTTGAGTTAGAATTTTTATTGTAAAATTAATAATATCATCAAAATCAATTGCATTATTTTCTTTTAGTCTTTGCTGATATAACTCATATATTCTTCCAATTATTTCTTTTCTATAATCACCTGCATATTTTGTTTGATATGCTTTTGGTTCTAGCATTTCATTTTTTCCATTACTAATTTCAGCCATAACACTTCTATCCGTAAACATTTTATCATCTATTTTTAATGTTTTCATACATTCTTTAATTAATGTTTTTTGGTCCGAAGTATCAAAAATTAGAAATGTACTATCAAAACCTAATCTATCTATATATTTTCTTAATATACGTACACAAATAGAGTGGAAAGTTCCTATCCACATATCCTTTGCTGCTTCTCCTACAAGTTTTTCAACTCTTTCTTTCATTTCATTTGCTGCTTTATTTGTAAAAGTTATTGCTAAAATATTCCATGGTTTTATATATTTTTCACTCATTAAATATGCTATTTTATGAGTTAAAACCTTGGTTTTACCACTACCTGCACCTGCTATAACTAGGCATGGTCCATCTGTTACTAAAACTGCTTCTTTTTGTCTTTCATTTAATCCATTTATTAAATCTTGCATAATTATCTCACATTCCTTTTCTAGTCACAATTTAGTTGGAAAAGAATTAATTTTTTTTAATTAAAATTGTAATTATTTTTCAACCTTTTTCATTATATTTTTACAATAGTATATACTAAATCAAACCAATGTTCAATACATTAATCTGATTTTTAATATGTACTAATTACTGTATAAAATATTATTTAATCTTTATATAAAATAAAAATGGTATTATTGAATTTCTCTTGTTTAAATCCTTCTTGCAACAATTTTTTTCTTAAACTTTCATCTTTTTCTATTACATATACTATATTCTCCTTTATGCTAACATCAAAAAAAATATATCTATCATAAATCATTACTCCACCTTCTATAAATAAACTTTCATTAAATTCAGTTGGCGAAGTTTTATCAGCAATTAATGTATATATATATGGTTGAGCAACATTAGTTCTTATATTTATCATTTTATTATCAAATTCCTCATTATTTTCCACATATCGCACTGCCTCTATAGTTGTTTTATTAAATGATAGATTAGTATTTTTCTTTCCGTATATTCCAAAATAATAGCATAAGAAAATTATAAAAAATATCAAGTATAGTGTAATTATTCCATAAAAAATATTTTTTCTATTTTCTGATACATATATTATTCCTAATGATATATAGTAGATTATAGATATATATATTGCATTCATCCTATTAATTCCTGGCTCTACTATTATCCCACATATAAAGACTGATATAAAATTTACAAACATTATAATATCTAAAGTAAATTTTTTCTCTCTTATGTCTTTCTTTAAATTTTTTATAGTCTCAATAAATCCTAATACTGCAAATGGTATACTTATATAATACACAGTTCCAAAGATTGGAAATGCATTATAATCATTTATATCATACATAAAAATTGTTTTGAACATTTTAATAAAATTACTTACTATATTATAAAAATTTACTTCATTTGCTCTATATTCCCACATTTTTAGTATTGAAATCCAAGATAATTTTATCTCTGGTATAATTTTCATATTTACAAGTTGATTTAATATAAGTGGAATAGCAATTAATATAATTGGAATAAATAAGCATATTATATCCAATTTTTTTATTCTTTTTATAAATAACATATATGCTAATAATAAAATTAGTGCTATTGGTACAATAATATAACTTAAAGCATATGTGTAAAAAGTTATTCCAAATAATATTCCTGAAAAAATATATCCTATCTTCTTTTTTGACTTGCATAATGTATATATAGAAATTAGCATCATTGCTGACATCAAATTACAATCTAATGCCCATCTTGATTGCATGAAATGCCAAGGAACAATAACTGCTATAAATTCAATTACTATTGCTATTTTTTTATTTTTAAAGTCCTTTGCTATTAAAAAAGCAAAAATTAAAAATAATATTGAAAAAATTAGAGCTGGTGTTCTTACTACAATAAGGCTAAATCCAAATAGCTTTATTAATAATGCTGATAAATAAGTATATAGTGCACTTTGTCCTCCACCATAGTTAATCATATACACTGGAAAATTATTTTCAAATCTATCAGTTCCATAATTTGCAATACAATATGCATCATACATTATTCCTGCTTCATCTACATTAATTCCAATTGGAATTTCTC
>CALVQZ010000065.1 GCA_944358275.1 uncultured Bacilli bacterium | reverse complement strand
ATTGTACCAAATTTCTAACGAAAAGTCATTAGGTTTAACTATTATTAAGTTTTATACTTTTAATATTGCAAAATAAAAAGTGTTAGTTTATTATATTCTTCGCTCAAAAAGGACATATAACTAACACACTTACTATTATACACAAAATTCTAAATATATAAAGTAGTTATTACTCCTTTTTGACAAAATGAAAGGAGTTTTTTTATGAATACTGATGAAAATCAAAAAATATGGATTACTAAAATTCATGAAAATTTAATGCTAAGAGGAAGGAGTGAAAATACTTTTATTAACTACAAATGTGCTTTATCCAATTTTTTTAAATATTTTGATGAAAATACATATATTGAAAATTTAAATGAAGAAGATATTATCCCATATGTAAACGAAACATTTATTAAATGCAATAAAAGTAAATATACTTATAATCTTGCCATTGCTGCAATTAGATTATTTTATTTAGTTTGTTTTAATAAGTCATTTAATAGACTTTTATTGCCAACTTCTAAAGTGCCTAAAAGATTACCTACAATTTTACCCAAAGATATTTTTTTAAAAATTATTAATGAAGAAAAATTATTAAAGCGTAAATGTTGGTTAATTCTTGCTTTTTGTTCTGGTTTAAGAGTTGATGAAGTATCTAGAATTAAGGTTGAAGATATAAATTCCAAAGACCATAAGCTAAAAGTTTTAGGGAAAGGCAACAAAGAAAGATATACCATTCTTTTAGATTCAACTATTAAATTATTGAATTTATACTGCAGAGAAAGAAATATTAAATCTGGTTATTTATTTCCAGGATTAAATAATAAAAGTTTTATGAACTCTAAATCAATTATTAATTATTTTTCGACAATTAAAGATACTTATAATTTAGATTCAAATATGTCATTTCATTCCTTGCGCCATTCCTTTGCTACTTACTATTTACAAAGTAGTGGAAATCTTTTAAAACTTCAATCTATGCTTGGTCATACAAATTTAAATACAACAACAATATATCTTCACCTATCACATAATTTTACTGAACTGGATGACAAAAGATATGTCTGAATATACTATTCAAGATGTCTTTGTTAAATATGGCGATGAATATATAAAAAATAATCATTTGTCAAAAGAACAATGGAAAGCATTTAATGCAATAAGAAATTGTGGTACTAAAAATCTTGGATATCATATTTGTACCTGTAAAGAATGCGGTGAGGAATATTTTGGATACAATTCATGTAGAAATAGACACTGTCCAATGTGTCAAAAATATGCTAGAGAAAAATGGATTGATAATGAATCTAAGTATCTACTCGATTCTAAATACTTTCACATTATTACAACTATACCTTGTGAATTAAATGAAATAGTTTTTCATAACAAAAAAATATGTTACGACATTTTATTTAAATCAACTAGCGAATCAATACTAACTTTAGCTAACGATCCAAAATGGCTAGGTGCTAAGGTGGGAATAACCTCTATTCTACATACTTGGGGTCAAACGATGGAATTTCATCCTCATATTCATTCAATTGTAACTGGTGGTGGGCTAAATAATAATAAATGGGTTTCTTGCGATAAAGATTATATTTTTAAGGTTCAAGTTTTAGGTTCATTATTTAAAAAGAAATTTTTATGTTACTTAAAACATGAACATAATAATTTGTTTTTAAAAGAGAGTTTAAAAAACTTTAAAGCATTCAATAAGTTTTTACAACCACTTTATTCTAAAACATGGATTACTTATATAGAACCTCCAAAAGGTAGCGTTGAAAACGTAGTTGAATATGTTGGTAGATACTCTTTTAGAGTTGCAATATCAAATGAAAGAATCAAAGATATAAACGATGGTTGTGTAACATTTGAATACAAAGATTATAAGGATAATTCCAAAATTAAAGAAATGACTATTACCGCAAATGAATTTATAAGAAGATTTATGCTTCATGTATTACCGGAAAATTTTACTAAAATAAAACATTATGGAATACTTAGCAATAAAAATAAGAAAAATAATATTAGATTTTGTAGATTTCTAATATCAAAAATAATAACAAACGAATTTATTAATGAAACAAAAAGGATATTTAATAAATTCAAATGCGAAAAATGTGGTTCATTTAACTTTGATTATAGGTTCGTATACAATTTAAACCGGACCTAATATATTAAAATTGATATATTATACAGTTTGGGGGAAAGGGGGAACTATAACCAAAAATACAATTTTTACTCATATTTTTTTGTAGTTGTATTCCTATGTTACAGAGTTAGGTCATTTTATATTAGACCGAAAACAATACTTTCCCCTATATGTATATTCGTTAGAAATTTGGTACAATAATTTTATAACACATTTTTCCAATAAGAAAAATGTGCCATAAAATACTAAACATTATATCACAAAATAAAAATATATAGGAACTCCTATACATTTTATTTTGTAAAGCCATATTTTTTATTAAATTGTTCAACCTTACCTCTTCTAGCATTGTTATTTTGATGTTGTCCTGTATAGAATGGGTGACATTCTGAACATTGTTCAACATAAATTTTTTCTTTTGTTGATTTTGTAGTAAAAGTTGCTCCACATGCACAAGTTGCAACACAATCAACATAATTAGATTGATACTTACTCATTTTCTATTCTCCTTTCGCCATGACTAATAATAGTCATAGTAATTTAAAAGTCTTACATATTATAACAACTTATTTGTAATTTATCAACTATATTTTATTTTTTTTGTGTAAATTTATGTTATCCGTGAATTAAAATTTTTAATATTTATTTTTATTTTAATTTATTTCTTTAAGTATTTGGTTTGCTATTAGTTTATAACCATCTTGATTTGGATAATAATTTTTTTGATTATATATTAGATGTTTATTATTTTTAAATATATTATGTAAATTTATAAATTTTATTTCATATTCTTTACATATGTCTATAAGTTTATTGTTTGAATATTTAATAAATTTATCTAACGATAAGTCTGTTGTTGGATTGTAATATCCTAGTAAGTATATATCTTTGTTATTTAATTTTTTTATTTTATTTAGGAGTATTTTTATATCATTCATGCATTCATCTATATAACTATACATATATCCATCATTTATATTGCTTGAGTATTTATACATTATTTCGTTCATTCCAATCGATAAGGTTATTAGATTTGCATTTTTAATTGCATTTTGTATAGTTATTTCTTTTCCATTTATAGTTGTGCTTATATTTTTATTTATATCATCTATTAAGTCTGTAATTCTATTATCTATATTAGAAAAATTTTTAGTATAAAATTTTAGTTTATCTTTTTTTCGTAAGTTTTCTGAAATGATGTCACTAAAACCGATGCTTTCGTAGTTATTATAGTTTATTCCTTTACTTAGACCATCACCAAGTGATATATATGACACTTTGTCATCTTTTTTTATTGTCATTATAAATATGATTGAAAGCGTTATTAGTAATAGTATTTTTTTAAATATTTTCATATTACCTCCCAAAAAAAATATAACCTATTAGATTATATTTCTTCATACTCAATTTTAGCACCAACGTTTTGTAATTTTTCTATTATATTTTCATATCCTCTTAATACATGTTCTATATCATTTATGGTTGTTTTTCCTTCTGCTATAAGGCCTGCGATTACCATACATGCTCCTGCTCTTAAGTCTGTTGCTTTTACCTCGCATCCTTTTAGATTTGTTTTTCCTTTTACATGTATTTTTCTATTATCTATAGTTATATTTGCTCCCATTTGATTTAAGTATTCTACATTATTAAATCTATTTTCATATATTGTTTCTTCAAGTGTAGATATTCCTTCACATTGTGTTAATAATGTAGTTAGTGGTTGTTGAAGATCTGTTGCAAAACCTGGATACCCTTTTGTTATTACATCTATATTTTTTAAATTTTCACTTTTATTTGTAATAATATAGTTATCATATACTTCTACATTTGCATTTGCTTCTTTTAATTTTTCTAATAATGCATTTATGTGTTCACTTTTTGTGTTTTTTATTTTTAAATTATTTCCTATTAGTGCACCTAATATGACATATGTACCCGCCTCTATTCTATCTGGTATTACTTCTATTGTTGTTTTGTGTAAGCTATCTACTCCTGTTATAGTTATAGTACTTGTTCCTTTTCCTTCTATCTTTGCTCCCATTTGATTTAGAAAATCTATTATATTAGATATTTCTGGCTCTCTTGCAGCATTATTTATTGTAGTTATTCCTTTTGCACGAACTGAAGCGAATATTGCATTTACTGTTGCTCCTACACTTGGCATATCTAAATTTATTTTTGCTCCTATTAGTTCTTTTGCATATATCTTATATTTATTATCTTTTTCTATTACTGTTGCTCCTAGTGCTCTAAATGCTTTTAGAGTTTGGTCTATTGGACGTTTTCCTATGTTACATCCTCCTGGAAAGTACATTTCAACATTTTTATATTTTCCTAAAATTGCCGACATAAAATAGTATGATGCTCTTAACTTTTTAGATATTTCTTCTGGTATTTCTTTGTTTTCTATATCACTAGCATCTATAGTCATAGCATCTTTTTCTCTTTTTATTTTTCCATTTATAAATTCTAATATTTCACTTAATGCATCTATATCTGAAATATTAGGTACATTTTTAATTGTAACCTCTTCATCACATAAAATAGCTGCTGGAATTAACGCAACTGCACTATTCTTTGCTCCACTTATTTTTATCATCCCCGTTAATTCTTTTTTTCCTTCTATTGTAATTTTTTTCATAACTCCTCCACACTATATTCTATTACAACTGTCTATTATGTGTAACTTATTTGATATTATTTTTTTCATATTAGTTTGCGCTGATGAAATAATTTTTCTAGGATCATAAATTTTTTTATTGTTTTTTAAATATTCTCTTACATCCTTTGACCAAACTACTTGTAATTCTGTGTTTATGTTTATTTTTGCTATTCCACATTCTATTGTCTTTTTTAAATCTTCTTTAGGAATACCTGTTCCTCCATGTAATACTAGTGGAATATTTAACTTGTCTTTTATTTCTTTTATTCTTTTATAGTTTAAGTTTAAAGTAGCTTTATATAATCCATGTACACTACCTATTGCTGGTGCAATTGTATCTACTTTTGTAGCATTATATAGTTTTATACAATCTTCTACTTTTGCTAAATGTGCTTCTTTTTTTAAATCTTCTTCTATTCCTCCTATACTTCCTACTTCAGCTTCTACTGATACATCTTTTGTTTTTGCATATTCACATACTTGTTTTACTATTTCAATGTTTTTATCTATTTCATATTTTGATGCATCTATCATTACTGATGTAAAACCTGCATCTATTGCTTTTTTACAACTTTCAAAACTACTACCATGATCTAAATGTAGTGATACTGGTATAGTTATATTTAAATCTTTTATTAAACCTTTTATCATATATGATACAGTATTGTAGCCACCCATATATTTGATAGCATTTTCACTTACTCCTAATATTACAGGTGATAAATTTTTTTGGCATTCTTCTAATATATATTTAGACCATTCTAAATTATTTATATTGAATTGTGCGACTGCATATTTTTCATTTAGTGCTTTTTGTAGCATTTCTTTTGTGTTACATAGCATCTTATCACTTCCTATGTTTATTGTATCATGAATTTATAATAAAAAAAAAGTACTATTGTTATTATTTATAGTACTTTTTTTATTATTTACTATATGTATATGTGTTTGCTTGTTTAATAAATTCTTCCCTTGAATTATTTACTATTTTTTCTAATTCTACTTCGATACCAAGCTTTCTAATATTTGTATTTTCATTTGTTTCAAAGTATCTTTCTTCACTATCTGTATCTATTTGTGCCATAGCACACATTTCATCGTATGAATATGCATTTTTATCAACTAGTTTTCCATCTACAACTGAATATGCTTTATATTGTTCTACATTATTTTTACCTTGTTCTGGTAAATATTTTATTTCGTTCATATCATCATAGAAATATCTATAATATATTTGGTCATTATCTCTTGTAACATAACTCCATGCTGGAAGTGTAGCATTTATACTTTGGAATATTGTTCCTATTAAGAATTTTGAACCTTCTGATGATGTTAGAAATGCTGTATCACTTATTGTATCAATTTCGTAGTTTAATAATTGGTCTACTGAATTTATATATTCCATTGAGAACTTATTTATATCTGTCCATTCATCTTCTGGAAGAATTTTACCATTTGATGGTTCACCAATTGATTCTTGAATACATCTTCTTGCAATAACAAGTGCATTGTGTGCAAATACTCTTTCTTTCTCATTTAATATATATTGTGATAAATCTATCATGTCTTCTTCTTTTGAATCAGTATTTAAGTTTCCTGCAGTAATAAAGTTTATAGCCTCCATTATACGCTCTGCTTCACTTTGTGCGTCTTCATTGTTCATATAAGTCATTGCTGTTGGATATACTCCATTTATATATTCAACTACTTCTAGTGCTAAATCTTCGTTCCAATTTAATTGTGAAACTTGTTGATATTTTAATATATATTGATTCTTTTCTATTGTACTTCTATATAAATCTTGTGCTTCTTTTGTAAAGTCGTATACTACAACTTCTTTGTTTTCTATTGTTGTAGGTTCTGTTGCTATAGTTTCATTAACTTCCATCGTAGTTGGCGGAACAGTTATTTCATCTGTATTTTGTTCTTGCTTTTTGTCCATTGCTTTTATACAACCATATGCTGCACCTGATATAGTGGCTGCTGCAAGTAATGTTGCTAAACCTTTATTTAGTTTTATTTGCACTATTTTTTTCTTTTTTTCTTTTTCTTCTTTTGGAATATCATACCATGCTCTTTCTTCTCTTTTTTGTGCTTGTTTTCTTTGCTCAGAAAGATTAGTTTTTATAACTTCTTCATTTGATGAATCAAATTTGATGCTTGTGCCATCTTTATAATTTACTTCAATGTTGCCATCAACTGATACTTTGTAACTTTTTATTTGTTTCATTGAACTAATAATATTTGTTAATTCTTCATCAGTATAAGGTATTACTGCAACAGGAGCATCTTCTCCTCTTCCTGTTTTACTAAATTTTTTCATTTGTTCTTCATCATTTACTATAACCATAATATTTTTCTTAACTACTCTATATAGTAAAATATCATTGTTTTGTACTTCTTTTCCTTGTCTTGTTATCATAAACATATCCCCTTCCTTTTTTGATATGTCGTTTATTATACACATTTTTTCTATTTTGTCAAATTTTACACTTTCTACTATGATATATTCTCACTACTATTATATCAAGTAATACACTTTTTGTAATTATTTTATTTATTATTTTTGTAAAAAGTTGTCAAAATTATAAAAACATATTCATTTTATATTTATATTTAAACTTTATTTATATTATACATCATATTTTTATTTTTTATAAAAAAAGTACTATTTATGATGTTTTTATATATTTCATCATTTTAGTACTTTTTTATTATTTACTATATGTATATTTTTTTGTTTGTCTTAAGAATTCTTCTTTAGCTTCTTTTGTTCTACTATCTAATTCTGTTTCTAATCCTAATTTGTGAATGTTAGGATTTCCTTTTATTCCTAATTTTTCTTGTTGTTCTACTGGTACTAAACCAGCCATAGCATACATCTCATCATGTGTATATGGACCTTCTTGATGACATTTACTTACTTCATCAGCCCAATATGCTCTATATATTTCTTCACCATACTCACCATCTTCTGGTAAATATAATTTATGTTCATAATCATCATAGAAATATCTATAGTATAAATCATATTCTCTTACATCTCTTTCTGATTTTTGTCTTGTAATAAAACTCCATGCTGGAATTGTTTTATTTGCATTTCTAAATAATGATGTAATTAAGTATCTTGTACCACCTGATGCCATATAAAAATCAGTATGATTTGTTGTTTCAAATTGGTAGTTAAGTAATTTATCTACTAAATTTTCATATTCATTTTCACTAACATTTGCAATGCTTGCTTGAACGCATTCTCTTGAAATAGACATAGTATTAAGAACAAGTTCCTTTGATTTTTCATCAACTATGTATTGTGATAAATCTACTGCTTCTTCTGCATATAAATTTCCATTAACGACTGCTTCTATTGCATTTGTTATTATTTCAACTTCTTTTTGTGCTTCTTCTTCATTCATATAATTCATCGCTGATGGATATACTCCGTTTATATATTCAATTACTTCTAGTGCTACATCTTCATTCCATGTTGTTTTATATGAATAATCAAATATTTTTAAATCTTCAATTTTTTTATAAAAATCTACTGCTTCTTTTGAAAATTCACTTACAATAACTATTTCTTCTTTTGTTTCCTCAGTTGTTTCAGTTGTTTCTTCTGTTGAAATAGTTGTTTCATCTGCATTTTCTTGACTGTCTTTTTTTAATTTGTTATATCCATAGAATGAACCTGCTAGTACAGCTGCAATTAGTAATGTTGATAAACCTTTCATGATGTTTTTCTTTGAATTTTTTCTTTTCTTTTTCTTTTCTTCATCAGAAAGTCCACTCCATGAGCCTATAATAGTATTTTCTTCTTCATCTTTCTTTTGTTGTTCATTAAAGTTTGACTTAATTATATTTTCTAATTTTGAAGAAAATTTAATGCTTGTACCATCTGTATAATTAACTTCAATTACATCATCTTCTATTTGATAACTTTCTATTTGCTTTTTTTCGTTAATTATTTCAGTTAAAACATCTTCGCTATAAGGTATTACCGCCATTGGAGCATCTTCTTCTTTACCTGTTTTTATAAATTTTTTCATTTGTTCTTCATCGTTTACTATAGTTATTATTTTATTATTAGCTACTCTGTATAGTAAAATATCACTATTTTGAACTAATTTTCCTTGTTTTGTTATCATAAACATATCCCCTTCCTTTTTTGATATGTCGTTTATTATACACATTTTTTTTATTTTGTCAAATTTTACATTTTTTTATATGTATATTGTATATTTTTTTATATGTATATTGATAACATTTTATGTTTATTTATTTATTATTTTTGTAAAATTTTGTTAAAGAAATCTTTAAAGAAGAAATTGTATTCTACTTCTTCTTTTTCTGATTCTTCTACTTCTATTAGACATAATGGTGGAAATAATACACACCACCAATTATCTCCTTCTGCTTTTCCTAGTTTTACTAGTAACGATTCATAATTTCCTTCTTCATATATTTTTCCATTATATTCTTTTTCTGGAAAATAGTTCATACCATAGTTTATTTTATATGAATATTCTTCATTTTCAAGGCTTTTTTCTATATCTTTACTTAATACATCTATATTTTCTTTTATTATTTTTCTTGCATTATCTATGTCTTTTTCATCTTTTAATAAATCATATAATTTATATTTTAAATTATTACTTATATTCATCTTTATTTGCTTATCATGTTCGCTATTACTATTTGCAATCACTCTTATTCTTATTAAATCATCTTCTTTGTTATTTACATTCATATTTGTAAGTAGTAATGGTATTAACAATAATACTAATATTTTTTTCATAAAAAAATCCACCTTTCATAATAATATTGGGTGAATTTATTATTTTTTATTCATTATAAATATCATTCTATCTTTATCTTGCATATCTTTTTTACATATTACTTCTATATTTTCTAGATATTTATATGCAAGTTTTGTTATACTTTCTTTTTGTTTTTCTCCTATTTCAAATGCGATTAAGAAGTCTTCTTTTAAATTTTTTTTGCATGTTTTTAGTATTTCTTCGTAGTAATATAATCCATTATTTGTTGCATAAAGTGCAATATGTGGTTCATTATCTTTTACT
>CALVQZ010000064.1 GCA_944358275.1 uncultured Bacilli bacterium | reverse complement strand
AATTGTAAACATTATCGACAAACTAAATTAAAATGGGTACCTATTTGGGTACCTAGTACATATATCAAATGGCATAAAGCCCTTATAAACAAAGTATCCCGCCATTTCTGACGGGATTTCAGGGGGTAATTTTATTAGTGGTTATTTTATACTTTTTATTATATATTTCCTTTATTTTACTTATATCTTTATACCGATTTAAAATGATAAATACTGAAATATACTTTTAAAATTTAAAATACTGCCACCTAAATGCCACCTAAAATATTAGATATTATTTATCATTTTTAGAAATTATATTTTTCTAAAATTTCTCCTTCTTCGTCATAAATAGTTGCTTCTGCATTAGCCATATATAAAACTTGAAATTCTGGATTATCTAAAGTATAACCAGCATCTAATGCCCAATCAAACTCATCAATAACTGCTTGCTTTACTTTCATATTTTGACTATCATCTATTAATTGACAATTAATTCTTATCCATTTTTCATCATCATATGCAACTATACAAACATTATTATTTTTTTCTATTTGCTTAGATACATTTTTATGTTTATTAGTAATTACATAAATTTTATCATCAACCATAATTGGATCTCCAAATGGTCTACAACTTGGTTTCTCCTCATTAATCGTAGATACATAATTTACTTGTGTATTTTCTTTTAAAAATTTATAAGTTTCATTCATTTTTTATTTTTCCTTTCTATTTAGTCATTTCCCAACTTTTAAAATAAATGCATTCTAATTTTTCATTAAACTTTATTTCATATATTCCATCAAAAATATCATCATTTTGTTCCAAATACCAATGAGCAATTATAACATTATTATCGATTGCTAATAAATTTATTTCAATATTTTTTATATCTTCATTTTTTATGTGTTGCCATTCTTCCTTAATTTCTTCTAAAGTAGTATAAGGTTTCATAAAAGGAGTTTCTTGATAAAAAGTTGTTTTACCAAATAAAGATACTGCACTTTCAATATCTTTATCAAACCAATATTTTTTTAATTTGTTTAACCAATTTTCTGCATACTCTTTACTCACTATAGTTTTCATAAAATTACCTTTTAATTATACCACCATGGCATTTTAATTCATATACTTTAGTTTTTCCTTTGTGTATAGTTTCTTTACCTTCAAAGCAATCTAAATCACCACTTACAGAAAAATTATATTCATATTCACCATTTTGATAATTTCTTGGTCCTCTAATAGGAATTACATCTTTATCTTCTCCAACTAACATTAGTGCTGGTCTTAAAGCTTTATCCATTGCTTCTTCACTAAGTGTTTCATCTAAGGTAATTCCATAATAATTCATTCCCCAAATTGGTGTTTCATCATTGCAATATACAACTTCTTCTCCCATAAATTTAGTTCCACCAAAATAAGTATCGTGATATATCATTTCATTATTTTGATAATGATAATCATGAGAGCCCTTTCTTGATGGGCTTACCTTTTCTACATTTTCATTTGCATAAGTTTGCTTCTTTGCTTCAATTAAAAAATCATATAACTTGTTATTCATTTTATTTTTCCTCCTCGGATTCATTATTTAAATCAATTCCATCAATACTTGTATCATAAATCCATTGTTTTAAGTCTTTGTTATCCCCAGTTTCATAGAATTTAATTAATTTTTCATAGAATGTCGGTTGGTTTTCTTGTGCTATAGTTATAATTCCACAACCATTATCTATCATAATCTTATTTGCAAATAACATAGCAACTCTTTTATTACCATCTATAAACATTTGTCTTCTCATAATCCATAGCATTATTTCTATTGCTATTTCAGTTTTAGATTTATCATTTTGATTTAGTAATTCTGCTAATTCTTCTTTAATTTGACTTTCAATAGGAAATGATGGTTTCCAAGTTGTTCCACCAATATTTACTGGTGTAGTTCTTATCCTTCCTAAATCTTGATCTAATACTAATTTATCAGCAGTTAATTTATGTAATTGACATAATGCTTTATAATCATATTCTATTTCTTCATTTTCTAATATAAATTGCCAAGCATATTTTAAGTTATTTATTGCAATAATTTTATCAACTGTAAGACCATTTACAACACCACCATCATAAATAGCTTGTGTTTCAGGATATGTTACACCAATGCCTTCTAAATTAGCACTTTTCCATATATAATCAACTATATTTCTTTTTGCAATAAAGATATTTTGTTCTCTTGTTAAATTAAATTTATTTTCCATTTATATTTCCTCCTTTTTAATTTTTATAATGCTCTTCCAATACCTTTCATCTTTACTTGTAACGATTATTTTTTCTTCTTTTATCAATCTATAAATTAAATAAGTAAATACAGTATCGTAAAGATGAATATTGCTCATTAATCTACCAACTAAACTTACCATTTTTACTTCACCAAGTTCATTTAATTTATTTAAAATAATATCGTTGTAATAATCATATGTAACAGATTTTACTTTATTATTTTCAATAATCCTCATATCTAGATTATCATCAATAATTTCTTTCCATTCGTTACTATACTTTTGAATTTCTTCTTTTGTTAATCTATGTTCCAATTTTGACAATTCTTCTAGTTCATTTTCATTCATACAAGACGGAGAATAACATTCTTTATCAAATTCATCAGAAAACAAAACATATAAATCAGAATCTGTATTAGAAAAATAATTACATACATATAAAAACATTAAATACGAATCTATTTGATTATGAGTAGTCCATATTCTTATTTTATTGTTATTCTTTATACTTTCTTCTAAATCATTAATTATATTTTTTAATGAATATGTATTACTAATATCATAACTTAACTCTGAGTTTATTAAACTACAATATTCATCATTTAAAGTTAAGGTATGTTTATCAATATTAGATAAATCACATATTGAAAAAAGTGGATCAAATTTTATTATTATATTATTTTTTGAAAATTTACTTATCTTAATTTCATGACATAGTGAATCTCCAAAAACTACTTCTGTTATCTTTTCCATTTTGTTTTCCTCCTTTTTTTGTCTTTATTCTCTATTGGATAGTTTATTTGCCCATTCTTCTAGCAAATTTAAACTACTATTATGTTCTTTATCTAATTCTAATAATGTTTTAATTTCGATATCTTCACTATCTTTTAAAGTTGATAAATTATAACTTAGTTCTTTACCAATTAATTTATAACCCTTTGGTAGATTATTAAATTTGTATTCTTCTTTAAATATTATAAGTGTTGATTCGTAATCAGATTGTTTAATTATGTTTTTAACTTTATCTTTAGTATCATCATTTATTTCTAACAATTCTTCTTCAACTAAATCATGAATTATAGCACCAATTAGAAATGGTTTTGAAATTCTAGCTCTACTGAACATTTCAGTATAATATCTTTTTTTATTTAATATAGATATTGTTTTAGCTAATTGTTTATCAACTGGTATAATATCTGCTCTTTCTTCAATATCAAATGTTTTGATATTTAAACAAGTATAATCACTCTTCATTTTTTCTCCTATTTCTTTCTTTTATTGCCTTTTTATGTTGACTATTACAATAATTCATATAATATGTTGGCAACTCATTTTCAAGTATTTTATTTAATTTATTAAGCATTTCATTTTCTAATAATCTACTTGATAAATTCCAGATTTCTCCTAGTTTAATTGTTTTTATTCCATTATCATCTTGTTTTTTTGAGTCAATTATGTTCCAATCAATATCATTGTATTTACTTTTAATTTTGGAATTTATTTTATTAATGTTTTCATCTATTTTATCAACTAAACTACAAAGTATTGTCATTTCAAAACCATCGTAAAAATAATTTGCATCTTTTCCTTTTGTTATTATTTTCAATTCTGTAATATAAGAAATAATTTTTTCAATTGCTAATATGCTCCTTTTATCCAATTTAACAACCTCTCTTTCTTAAATTGTGACAGGAACGACGGCAAAATTTGGGTGGGTAGCACCTAATTTTTCGTGTCGTTGGCGTCATTAATCTACAATATCACTTACTTTAATATTATAATATTCTGCTAATTGTTTAACTACATCATTATTAAACTTTCTTTTACCATTTTCATATTTATTATATGTAGATTTATCTACTTCTAGATATTTAGCGATTTCATCTTGGGTTTTATTATTATCTAATCGTAATTTTTTAACTCTTAATCTTACTTTATTTTGTATTTTCTTTTCTTCTGCTTCAAAATATTCTTTCATAGCATTTGGATTACCTAAATCTATTGCTATATATTTTTCTTTATCATTTGCAACAGCAGTTGAATACATTATTAAATGTTGTCGTTCTTTTATTGTTAATTCAGGCATATCTTCAAAAAAATAGTTAGTAGATACTTTATAGAATTTTGCTAAATCTCTTAATATTTGTAATGGAATTGTTCTGTTACCTATTTCATAATCCTTATAAGTATTTCTATTAACACCAATAACTTGGCAAATTTCTTTTTGAGATAAATTAAACTTTGCTCTTAATTCAGCCATATGCTTTCCAATAACAATATTAATTGTATCTTTTTCTTTATTTCTCATAGAAAGCCTCCTTTTCGTATTTAATTATATCATATATGGTGCATTTTGTCTATTTTTATTCAAAAATAAATTTATTTATTTTTAGGTATTGACAAAATACACCAAAGATGTTATATTGTATTTGTTAGGTGCAGATTGGCACTTTTAAAATAGTTTATTAGTTGACAATTTACACCTAATTAGTTCTTTGAAAATCTAGTAGTGTTGGAAATCCCCGATATGCCGACACTTAAAACAAATGCAAGGGCGAGTATCTCTATTGGCACGAGAGTTGTGGATAATCTAAAATCCTCCTTAGATATATGGCTAATTACTATATATACATCCTTAAAGGGAGTTGTTGGTAACACTAAAACCATCCATAGATAGGTTGCTA
>CALVQZ010000063.1 GCA_944358275.1 uncultured Bacilli bacterium | reverse complement strand
ATCTTATAAACTATTTAAATTTTTATCTTCAACAGTATCAATAAAATACCAGTCTTAGCATCGCTTATATTATAACTCATATATTCATCAACAAATTTAACAGATTTGAATTCGTTAAAATATAGAGTTTCAGGTGAATTGTGTATATATATTTTTTTTTACCATAAAATATGAATCAATTATTCTTTCAACAGGCGTATTAGTAAAATCTGTAAATGTCAGTATTTATTATATTTTGACTTTTAAATGTTCATAATAAATATTGACATTGATATTTACAATTTTTCTAATTAAAGTTCCACGAAATTTAGTTTTAATATATAATATAAATAGGTGTATAGAATATGGATAAATTTATATATGTAATATTTTCAATTGTGCTAGTTTATATAATAATTATTATATTTTCATTATTAAAAATCTTAAAGAAAAAGTCTATAAAGAAAGTTATTTTATTTGATGTTATTTCTTTTATAATACTCTTAGGAATTATGTGTATTTGTTACTATAGTTATAACATTCCAACTATAAAACTAAGAGGTGATAAAATAGTTAAAATAAATGTTTTTGATAATTATGTTGATGCTGGATATGATGTCATAAATTCTAGCAAAAATATGAAAGTAACTGTTGAGAATAATGTTGATAGTGACAAAGTTGGTATTTATGATGTAGAATATACCATAAAACATTTTAATAAAGAGATAAAAGAAGTACGTAAAGTTCAGGTTGTTGATGAAGAAAAACCTACAATCAAATTGTTAGGTGAAACTGTAATAACACTTGGCATTGATTCAAAATATAATGAATCAGGATATACTGCTAGTGATAACTATGATGGGGATATTACAAAAAAGGTAAAAGTTACTGATAATATAAAAAATGAAATTGGCAAGTATGAAGTTATATATACTGTAGAAGATTCAAGTGGTAATGTGTTTTCCACAAAAAGAATTATCAACAAAATTAACGATAACAATGGTGTAATATATTTAACATTTGATGATGGGCCAAGCTCTGCTACTTCAAAAATATTAGATATACTAAAAGAAAATAATGTTAAAGCAACATTTTTCATTGTTAATTATAGCAAATGGTATGAAGATGTAGTAAAACGAATAGTTGATGAGGGACATACAATCGCATTACATAGTTATACACATAATTATAAACTCATTTATTCATCAGAAGAAGCATATTTTGATGACTTATTAAAATTAAAATCTAAAGTAAAAGAAACAACAGGAATAGATGCGAATATAATACGTTTTCCTGGAGGAAGCTCGAATACAGTAAGTAAATTTAATAAGGGCATAATGACAAAACTTGTAAAAAAGGTAAAAGAAGAAGGTTTTCACTACTTTGATTGGAATGTTGATTCAAAAGATGCGGGTGGTGCAAAAGATAGTAACGATGTATATAGCAATGATATGAATAATTTGAATAAAAACCGAAATAATGTAGTTCTAATTCATGATTTGGGACATAACATAAAAACAATAAATGCACTTACATCAATAATAAAGGATAGCAAATCAAAAGGGTATACATTTAGTAAAATAACTTATGATACGCCAATGGTTGTACATGGAGTAAATAATTAAAAATTCATCAAATTTAAAAATTGGCACAATATTTTTAGCAGATATAAAAATTATTGTATTAAATTTTTAAATTTTTTTGTTATGCACTAATATCAAAAGCAAAATTTATCGATTTGATTAACGATTAAAAAGATGATATCTTCTTGTGTGAAGGAGGGATTATGAGAAAAATATTTTTAATGATATTAGTGATGTTTCTATGTATAACAGTAAAAGCTGAAGAACAAATTGAAGTAAAATTGGAGTGGGTTTCTAATGTATATTACAATTATGAAAAAGATGGGCTTAATTATTGGGGACAATTCGCATATATTTATGCGGGAGATAAAATTGCTTATTGTTTAGATATAAGTACAGAAGTTATTAGTGATATATATACTAAAACAAATGAAATACAAACTAATAATCTAGTAATTAAAGCAGGATATTTTGGATATGGTTATAACAATAATGTTAGTTTAAAAGATTATATGGCAACACAAAAACTAATATGGAGTTTTTTAGGAACTGATGTTTATTTTACTACAGAAAGTAATGGAAAAGGTGATAAGATAGATATTTGGGATAATGAAAGTCGTATTAGATATATGATAAATAATCACGCCACATTTCCAAAATATGATAGTAATTTTAAATTTATTGTTGGAAACACATATAATTTAATTCAAGTAAACGATATAAATAATGGATATACTATAGTAAATGACACATTAAATAATATTGAGTTTGATGAAACTGGAATATTATTTCAAACTAAAGAAAAAGGAGAGAACAATTTTTATTTAGAAACACAATATATAAGTAGAAATGATAATACAATTTATGTAGCAGATAATTCCCAAAAGATAATGGCAATAGGCAGTATAAATAATCTAAAGAAAAAATATGAATATGAAGTTATAGGAGGAATGATAGAATTACAAGTAAAATTTGATAAGATAATTTTAAATAGCTCAATATTAGATAACACATTTGAACTTTATGATGATAGCGATACTTTGTTAGGTACGTATATTCCAAATGTAGATGGCTATATTAAAATAGATAATCTTAAATTAGGAGATTATAAAATAAAACAAGTTAAAATTTCAGATGGATATGAAGTTTTAAATAAAGAATATACATTTAAAATTACAGAACAATTTTTAGAACATAAAAAAGAAATTATTTTGAGTTTAAAAACTATAAATATAACAATAAATAAGTATATAGTTAATCCATTAACTAACAATGTAATTTCTGACGATAAAATAGTTTATAAAATATATAATTTAGATAATAATTTTATAAAAGAAGTTGTAACAGATGAAAATGGCAAAACATTATTTGAATTAGATTATGGAAATTATAAAATAGTTCAGTCAAATGTAAATAACATAGATAAATACCACGAAGATATATTGATAGATGAATCAATGTTTTATGAAGATAAAGATTATGATATTATTGATGAAATATATCAGGCAAAGATAAAAGTTATTGCCATTGATAAAGAAAACAATATACCTATTTCAAATTTAAAATTCAGTATAAATATTGAAGAATATACAACAAATGAAGATGGTTATTATATTACGAATACACTTGATTTTGGTACATACAAATTTAGTAATATTATGGTAGAAGGTTATGAGAACCTAACAGATTTTGACTTTGAATTAAATAATGATTGTAATTTTTATATTATCGATGATGAAGCATATGTAGATTTAGTGCTTAACTTAGAAAAAGTGGTTGAAATAATTGAAGAACCAATTACTATTGAAGAAGAGACTAATATTGATTATACTTTAGATAAAAATGAAACTATTGAAGCAAAAGAAGAAGATAATATTGATAATATTGAGGATAAGGAAAAAGAAGATGAAATAATTAAAAATAGTAGTAATGATGAAAAAAAAGATTCAGGTGAAGAAGAATTGTCTAATGAAAAAACTTCAATCAAAGAGGATACAACAAATGAAGATGAAAAATTACCATTTTTAGGGGAAAGTAAAGGCTTTAAGTATGTTAAAAAGATTTATAATTTTATTCGTTATTTGTTTAACTATATCTGGTTGTTACAAATACGATAGACAAAAAGAAGAAAATAACATTATATCCATTGATAAAATAAACTTAAAAATGGAATATAAAATATCCAGTAAAGATGATAAAATTAGAGAAATAGTAATGTTTGAAGAATGTGGAAGACCAGATGTTATAGGTTCAAACACAGTAATTGGTGCTCATTCTGGTAGTGCAAATTATGCATATTTTAATGATATTCATTTATTAGATATAACTGATCAAATAGAAATTACTTATAACGAAGAAAAATATATATACGAAGTAAGTGAGGTAATAGAAGTTGATGATAATAAAGTTGATATATTAGAAAATACAGGAAATTCAATTTTAACTTTGCTAACTTGTAAAATAGGAGATAATACAAAAAGAATAGTAGTAATAAGTAATTTAATATCGTAGTTTGACATATGACAATCTGTCAGTTATAATTAGCATATAGGAGGGATGTTATATGGCAAAACAAACTTTCTTGAATCTTCCAGATGAGAAAAAAGAAAATATTATTAGAGCATTAAAAAAAGAATTTAGTAAATCAGCACTAAAGGATGCATTAGTATCTAATATTATAAGAGATGCAAAGATACCTAGGGGAAGTTTCTATCAATATTTTAACGACATTGAGGATGCATATTATTTTCTTGTCGAAGAGTACTCAAGAAAAATTAAGAAGTACTTGTTAGAAGAATTAGTAAAAAATAGTGGTGATATAGTTCTATCATATAGAAAATTGTATAGATATATACTGAGTATGATAGAAGATGAAGAAAATAAAGAGTATTTTGAAAAATTATTTTTAAATATGAGTTATGATGTACAAAATATGTTCACACCAAATTTTAATGATGGATTAAATATGATAGTTATGCATGTAGATGTTTCAAAACTAAACATTGCATCAAAATTTGGATTAGGGTACATTCTAGACATAATAGAATCTACTATGATGAATAATATAATAAAAAGTTATAAGAGAAACTTAAGTAAAGAGAAAAATATTGAAGTATTTGAAAAAGAACTTAGTCTCATATGCTTAGGTATTTTAAAGAAATAATAAATTTTATTTTGAATTTTAATAATTTTATGATATTATGCTTGTGAATTTATATGAGGAGGTTTTATGTGGTTTAATGGATTAAGGTGTACTGATTGTGAGAATCTAAACAAATATGATCGTAATAAGTATGGGGATGCATATTGTCCTGTAATAAGAAAATATGTAGAATTAGATAGTTATACATGTAGAGATTTTATAGCTAATTTTTATGTAATGACAGCATACTGCGATATAAATAAAATATCTTATGACTCTAACATGATGACTACACTTATTAGCTTTAGAGATAACTATATGATGAATAATGAATCTGGAAAAGAGTTTTTAGAAGAATACGAAGGTATTGGACCAATCTTAGCAAGTAGACTATCAAAAGATATGTATAAGTCAGATATCGTAGAAGAAATGGATGAAGATTATATAACACCAATGCTTGATTTTATTCTTCTAGAAAGATATGACGATGCACAAAACACATATATAGAGATGATAGATTCTCTTAAGGTTAGATATGGTTATGCACCAATAAAAGATGACAAAATTAAAAGACTTTAGATTTTAAAGTCTTTTGTATTTTTATCATACATATTTTTTCCATCAAAATATCTTTTCTCTTTCAAGTGTAAAATCATTGCAATTATTTTAGAAGGAAACTTTGTTACCAATTCATTATAAGTAGTGGTATTTTCATTATAATACTTTTCTTCTGCTTTTATTTTAGTATTTAAAGTAATAATTTCATACCATAAATCATTGAAAGTATTATTTTTTAATAACTTACTATTATCATTCCTGATAGAATATATCTGTGATTCAATATCAGCAAGTTTTCTATCAAACTCAAACGATGATAAGTTCTCATCTTTTATTTTATCTACATCTTTAAAAGATTCTTCATCTTTATTAACCTTCTTTATTTCAGAAATAATTTTTACTAATAAATCGTATTTGCGTCTTAATGCTTCATCTATTTCACTTTCTACTGCATTTATTTTTAATAATTGAGTCTTAATCTTATTATAAATATTCGTATAACATATTAAAAGAATACCAATTATAATTACTACATAAAGTATTACTTGTATAGCGTTCATAACATTCACCTTCTACTATTACAAATTATATCAAAATTATTAGATTCATACAATATTAAAAATTCTTAATATAATTTATTTTTTCATCAAATTCAACATAATCCAAATAAATTAAAAGAAGTAAATACCATTTCCCAGTGCTAGGATCACTAATAATTATATGATCTCTTCCAGATTGTTCAATTATTCCTGAAAACACTTTATCTTTCCACTCTAATGAATCAGGAAATGACATATAAAATTTTCCTAATTTTCCTCTATTTAGCCTTAAAATATTTTCGATATATGACTGCTCTTCTAATAATGAATTCATAGCAGTAGATGTAGTTTGCTCTTTTGGTGTCATTCCAGATACACCACTTGGATACATTGGATTATAATAATTATTATTCATAATTCTCCTTTCATAACTAATTATATGAATTTAAAATATAAATATGCTATAATGATTATAGGTGATTTAAAAATGAATATTAGAATTGGAGTATCCGCAAGGCACATACATTTATGTGAAAGTGATTTTAAAAAACTATTTGGAAGCGACAAAGCACTAACAAAGCATGTAGATTTAACACAACCAGGTCAATATGCATGTAATGAAAAAGTAAACTTAATAACGGAAAAAGGCAAAATAGAAAATGTTAGAATTTTAGGTCCTTTGAGAGATTATACCCAAGTAGAAATAAGTAAAACAGATTCTTACTCACTTGGTTTAAATCCGCCAGTAAGAAAATCAGGGGACTTAAAAGGTGCTGAAAATATAAAAATAGAATACTTAGGTAATATAATAGAAGTAAAAGAGTGCTGTATTATTGCAGATAGACATATACACATTACTTATGATGACTTAGATAAATATAATTTAAAAGATAATCAAATAGTTAAATTAAAAATTAGTAGTGAAAAAGGAGCAATACTTGAAAATGTAAAAGTAAAAGCGTCAAAAGAAGCATTCTTTGAAGCACACATAGATTTAGATGATGCTAATGCAAATTTAGTAAAAAATGGTGATTATGGGGAGATAATATATGAATGAATTTAAAACTTGTGATAAATGTAATGGGTTTGATTCAAATGAATTAGTAAAAAAATTAAAAGAATTAGATAGTAGTGCAAAGATAATGGTAGGGTGTCAAAGTATGTGCATAGTAGGAAGTAAAAAGCCATTTGTTATAGTAAATGGAATTTTAGTAGTTGCAAATTCAATAGATGAACTTATAGAAAAAATAAAGGAAATAATTTAATTGTTATGTTAAAGATAGGAAATATAGAAATTAAGAATAATGTCGTGCTTGCACCAATGGCAGGTATATGTAATAGTGCATTTAGAAGAATTATAAAAGAAATGGGTGCAGGACTTATTTATGCTGAAATGGTAAGCGATAAAGCACTAGTATATAAAAATAAAAAAACAGAAGATATGCTTTATATGAAAGAAGAAGAAAGACCTATAAGTCAACAAATCTTTGGCAGCGATAAAACTTCATTTGTAGAAGCGGCAAAAATAGTATATGAAAAAATGAAACCTGATATAATTGATATCAATATGGGATGTCCTGTTCCTAAAGTAGCAGTATCAGCACAAGCAGGAGCAGCGTTACTAAAAAATCCAGAAAAAATAGAAGAAATAGTAAAAGCAGTAAAAGAAGCAGTACCGATACCAGTTACAGTAAAAATAAGAAGTGGTTGGGATTTAAAGAGTATAAATGCTAAAGAAGTAGCAAAAGTTTGTGAAAAAGCAGGAGCGAGTGCTATATGTATTCATCCAAGAACAAGAAGCGAAAGATATGAAGGAAAAGCGAATTGGAGTATTATAAAACAAGTAAAAGAAAGTGTTAGTATTCCAGTTATAGGTAATGGAGATATAAAAACAGTATACGATGCTAAAAGAATGCTTGAAGAAACGGGATGTGATGCTGTAATGGTAGGAAGATGCACTTTAGGTAATCCTTGGATAATTAGAGATATCGTAAATTACTTAGACAATGGAATAGAACCAACAGAAGTTCGAAAAGAAGAAAAAATAGACATGTGTTTTAAACATTTGAATTACTTACTTGAATTTAAAGAAGAAAAAAAAGCAGTATTAGAAATGAGAAGTCATATAGCATGGTATCTAAAAGGATTAGAAGGTTCAAACGAGGTAAAAAAGAAAATTTTTACATCTAATACTAAAGAAGAAGTAATAAACATACTAAATGAATACAAAAATAAGTAAAAATAATAATGTATTTTATTTACAAGCACATTGAATTGGTATAAAATGTTAATTGAGGAGTGTTATATATGAGGGAATATACAGAACAAGAGTTAGTAAGAAGAGAAAAAGCAGCAAAGTTACTAGAAAAAAACATCGATCCATTTGGGTCTAAATACGATATTACCTCTGATTCAAAAAAGATAAAAGAACTATATAATGATTTTTCTAATGAAGAATTAGAAGAAAAAGATATAGAAGTATCTGTGGCAGGAAGAATAATGACAAAAAGAGGGAAAGGTAAAGCTGGATTTATGCATATTCAAGATAAATATGGACAAATCCAAATTTATGTTAAACTCGATAATGTAGGTGAGGATGCATACCAATTATTTGATACTGCAGATATAGGAGATATCGTTGGAATTAAAGGTAAAGTCTTTAGAACGCATACAGGAGAATTAAGCGTAAAAGCATTTGAATATACGCATTTAGTTAAAGCATTAAGGCCACTTCCTGAGAAATTCCATGGACTTACTGATGTTGAAGAAAGATTTAGAAGAAGATATGTAGATTTAATAATGAATGAAGATGCTAGAAGAATAGCATTTACAAGACCAAAAATAATAAGAAGCATACAAGAATATTTAGATAGCAATGGATATGTTGAAGTGGAAACTCCTATATTAGGAACCCTATTAGGAGGAGCAGCAGCAAGACCATTTGTTACACATCATAATACATTAGATCTAGATATGTATATGAGAATTGCAACTGAACTACCACTTAAAAGATTATTAGTAGGTGGAATGGATGCAGTATATGAAATAGGAAGACTTTTTAGAAACGAAGGAATGGATAGAAAACATAATCCTGAATTTACTACAGTTGAACTATATAAAGCATATAGCGATTTAGATGGTATGAAAAAAGTATGTGAAGATTTATTTAGAAAGTGTGTGTATGATGCATTAGGAACTTACACAATTACCTGGAAAGGCCATACGATAGATTTCAGTAAACCATTTAAAAGTGCTAATATGGTTGATTTAATTAAAGAACAAACAGGTATAGATTTTTATAAAGAAATGACTTTAGATGAAGCAAAAGAATTAGCTAAAAAATATAATGTTGAAGTACAAGAACACTACGAAGTAGGTCATATAATAAATGCATTCTTTGAAGAATTTGTAGAAGAAACATTGATAGAACCGACATTTGTTTGTGAGTATCCAATCGAGGTAAGCCCACTTGCTAAAAAATGTGCGGATCCTAGATTTACACAAAGATTTGAAATATTTATATGCGGTTCAGAATATGGCAATGCATTCACTGAATTAAATGATCCAATCGATCAAAGAGAAAGATTTGAAAATCAATTAAAAGAGAAAAAATTGGGTAATGAAGAAGCAAATGATATGGATGAAGATTTCATAGAAGCATTAGAATATGGAATGCCTCCAGCAGGAGGTCTTGGAATAGGTATTGACAGACTTGTTATGATGATAACAGGATCTGAAAATATAAGAGAGGTAATTTTATTTCCTCATATGAAAAATAGATAAAGGAGAGAATTATGAAAAACAAAAGTATTTTAAAAGCAATTGGAGTAATAATCTTAGTAACATTTATATTAACTTGGATCGTTCCATCAGCTACAGTAGGTACATCTGGAATTACAATAGGTAACATTATGCCTACAGGATTTGCAGACATATTTACAAGTTTAGATGTCATAACATATTATTTTGTTAGACCAGCAATATTTATAATATTTGTAGGTATGTTTTATGGAGTTGTTAATAAAATAGGAGCATTAAAAGGTGCAGTAGACAACATTTCATCATTATTTAAGGATAAAAAAGATATATTCTTAATAATTACATTATTATTTTATGCACTAATAACAGCATTAACAGGTATTTACTTACCATTATTTATGTTTGTACCATTATCAGTTGCAATATTAACAAAATTAAAATATAACAAAGTACAAATTGTATTAGCAACAGTAGGTGCAAGTACAATTGGTCTAATAGGACAAATTTCAAACAATGTTATAAGAACACTTTCAGAAATAGAAGAAAATACATTTATTTGGGTTAAAGTAGGATTGCTTGTACTTTTATTAGTATTAACTATCGTATATATATTGAAAGTAAATAACAAAAAAGATAAAACTGAAAAAGAAACAACTGAAGAAAAAATAATGTTTGTTCCAACAAAAAGAGATTCACAAATAGAAGTAAATGTTAAAGGAACATCACTAATAATAGTTATGAGCTTATTATTAATAGTATTCATCCTTGGGCTTACACCATGGCAAACAGAAATATTTAGTGACGCATATGCAGCTATTCAAAATGTTAAAATTGGTGAATTTGCACCATTCGATGCTCTATTAGGAAGCTTTGAAACATTTGGCGAATGGACATATAATTCACTATATCCTACAGTAGCACTTGCTATAATAATTATGGCATTTACTAACATGCTAACATTTAGTGAATTTGCTGAAGCTTGTGTAAAGGGAGCTAAAAAAGTTGCAGGATTAGCTGTTATGTCTGCAATAATCACAATAATTCTTGTATTTACATTAAATTCAGGATTTATGGGTACAATAATAAATTTAATTGCAAAAGGTGGCAACATAGCACTAATTACATTATCTTCACTTATAAGTTCCCCATTCATGGTAGAATTAGATTATGCAGCACAATACAATCTATCTATGATTTATAGTGCTACAGCAAGTGAATCAATAGCAGAAATTTGGACACTAATCGTGCAAGTAACATATGGATTTGTAATGTTAATCGTACCATCAAGCGTATTCTTAATGGTAGGGTTAGGTTATGTAGAAGAAACTTATTCAAAATGGGTTAAATACATTTGGAAATTATTATTAGCAATACTTATCCTATGTATAGCAGCAATATTAATCGCATCACTTATATAAAAACGACTAAGTCGTTTTTTTAATGAAAAAATCCTTGTTTAAACAAAATAATCGTTATATAATATCTATATAAAGATAGGTGATAAAGTGAAAAATAAAAAGGGATTTACAACGGTAGAACTTGTAGTAAGCTTTGTACTGATTGCTGTTATTTCAATAGGTTTTTTTAATACTATATTATCGTTACAAAAACAACAACAGCGTAATATTGCAATAAATCAATATAAAGCATTTACTCTATCTCTTAATTCATCAATACAAAATGATTTTTTAAATGATAGAATAGATAAAATAGAAATATGTGGTAGTAATTGCTATAACATTACATATTTAAATAATGGTGAAAAACAATTACTTATAGATGAAGAAAATAGTATAATTACATATGGGTCTTATAAAGATAGATTACCAAGTGATTATAGATTTATTGACGAAGTTGAAATTACAAGTTACTTAAGTGACGAAGTAGGCTTTGACTCATATATAGTACTTACTATAACAGTAAAAAATGATTTAGAAAATAAAATTGAAAAAATTAAATATATGTATCAATATGATAGTGATACACATATTGTAGATACCAATTTATGAAAAATATCATGTGATAAAAAACATGATTTTTTTTGAATAAAACTAATAATTAAAGTTCATAATTAACATAGAATGTATAGAAAGGAGATTATATGTTCCAAAAATTTGATGAAGAATCACAGAAAGTACTAAAAATTTCAAAGAAAGAAATGCAGGAAATGAAACATGAATATGTAGGAACTGAACATTTAATGCTTGGTATATTAAAAACAAATAATTCTGTTAGTAAATTGTTAAATAAATATAATGTTAATTATGATGAATTTAAAAAAAGTTTGTTAAAAATAGTGGGTACTGGAAAGAGTAGTAATAATTTATTTTTATATACTCCACTTTTAAAAAAGGTAATAGAAAATGCAATAATTGATTGTAAAGATAATGGAGTAGTAGGTGTTACTAATCTTTTTAATTCCTTATTAGAAGAAGGAGATGGAGTTGCAATCCGTACTCTTATGTCTATGAAAGTTGATATTGATAAAATTTATAATACTTTTTCAAAAAGCAATTTTAAAAGAAAAAATAATAGCAAAAATCTTCTTCTAGAAGAATTAGGTACAAATTTAAACAAAAAAGCAAAAGATGGTCTAATAGATCCTGTAATTGGTAGAGAAAAAGAAATAAATAGAATGATAGAAATACTATGTAGAAGAACAAAAAATAATCCTATACTAATTGGAGATGCAGGTGTAGGTAAAACGGCAATAGTAGAGCACCTTGCTAGTAGAATAGAAAATAAAGATGTACCAAATATACTTAAAAATAAAAAAATTATATCACTAGATATGGCCTCTTCAGTAGCAGGAACTAAATATAGAGGCGAATTTGAAGATAGAATGAAAAAAATATTAAACGAGTTAGAAGAAAATGATGACATAATACTTTTTATAGATGAAATACATACAATAATTAAAGCGGGTGGTGCAGAAGGTGCAATAGACGCATCAAATATATTCAAACCAGCACTTGCAAGAGGTAAAATGAGATGTATAGGGGCAACTACAATAGATGAATACAAAAAATACATTGAAAATGATGGAGCATTAGATAGAAGATTTCAAAAATTAGAAATAAAACAGCCAGATGAAAAAACAGTAAAACAAATTCTAATGAAATTAAAAAAAATATACGAGTCACATCATGGAGTAGCAATAAGTGAAAAAATGATAGATAAAATAATATTATATACAAATAGATACATAAAAGATAGAAATGAACCAGATAGATCAATAGATATATTAGATGAAGTATGCTCAAGAACATCCCTAAAAACAAATTTAGATGATGATAAATTAAAGAAACTAAAACAGTCGCTAAAAGAGATAGTTGATAATAAAAACAAATTTATAATAGAAAATGATTTTAAAAAAGCATATAAACTTAAACAAGAAGAAGATTCAATATCAAGTACGATTAACAATATTGAACTTAAGAAAAATAATAAAATAAAGTTAGTAACAGAAAAAGATATAATAGAAGTAATAAAAAGTAAAACAAATATGCCTATTATCGAATTAAATGATAAATATATAGAAGAAATGAAAGAAGAATTAAATTCAAATATAGTAGGGCAAAAAGAAGCAATAGAAGAATTATTACTTCTAGGAAAAAGAATAAATAGTAATTTTAATAATTCATGTGTAAGCATTTTATTATGTGGAAAAAGCGGTGTTGGAAAAACTTTACTTGCAAAAACATATGCAAAACTTTTAGTGGGGAAAAACAACATAATAAAACTTAATATGAGTGAATTTACTGAATCACATTCAATAAGCAAAATAGTAGGGGCACCTCCAGGATATGTAGGATATCAAGACACTAAAAATGTATTAGATGAAATAAAAAATAAACCTAACTGCATTCTTATACTAGATGAAATAGAAAAATGTAGTAAGAATGTGTTAAATTTATTTATAAAAGCAATAGATGAAGGAGAGCTGAAAGATTCAAAAGGAAGAATAGTTCACTTTGAAAATATAACTATAATTATGACATCTAATATAAATATAGATAATAATTCACTTGGATTTAATTCAAAAGATTGTAATGTAAAAAATAAATTAAAATATACACTAGGAGAAAATGTAATAGACAAGTTTACAAAAATAATAGTATTAAATCCAATGACAGAAGAAGTTATAAAAAATATTATTTTAAAAAAAGCTAAACAAATAGGGAAAAAATATAATACATCGATACAATTAAGTGAAAACTTTATAAACGATTTAATAAAAGAATCAGAATATAATACAAGTGGTGCAAGAAAAATAAGTGAGCTAGTACGCTACAATGTAGAAAATTACGTTGTGGATGAAGTTATAAATGGAAATAACAAAATATCTATTGATTCACTAAATCTCGTTTCTAATTAAAAAAAGAGTTGTTTCTAACTCTCTTTTGTTTTATAATAGTTATGAGTTTGGAGTGATGTATAATGACAAATGAAGAATTAGCAAATTTAATATTTCCTAATATAACAAAAGAAATAGAAGATTATGAAAAAGAATATCCAAAAAGAGATTTAAAAGAAGGAGCAATAGTAACAAGATATGCCCCTAGTCCAACTGGATTTATTCACATAGGTGCACTACTCGCATCTTTTACTGGTAAAACTTTTGCAAAACAAACAGATGGAATTTTTTATCTTAGAATAGAAGATACAGATACTAAAAGAACAGTAGATAATGGTATAACAGAAATAATAAATGGATTAAAAGAATTTGAAGTTACATTTGATGAAGGGCCTATTTCAGAAACAGAGTCAAACGGGAACTATGGTCCTTATATTCAAAGTGAAAGAAAAGAAATATACCAAGCATTTGTAAAACACTTAATAAAAGAAGGTAAAGCATATCCTTGTTTTTGTAGTGCAGAAGAAATTGATTTAGTAAGAAAAGAACAAGAAAGAAGTAAAGCAAGAATTGGATATTATGGCTCTTATGCTAAATGTAGAGAAATGAGTAATGATGAAAGAGCAAGAAGAATTAAAAATGGAGAATCATATATAATAAGATTTAGATCAAATGGAGATTATAATAAAAAAATAATATGTCACGACGAAATTAGAGGTGACATTGCATTTCCTGAAAATGATTTAGATATAGTTATAAATAAAAAAGATGGACTTCCAACATATCACTTCGCACATATAGTGGATGATTATCTAATGAGAACTACACACATAATAAGAGCGGATGAATGGATATCATCACTACCACTACATTATCAATTATTTCAAGCATTTAACTTTAAAGTACCAAAATATGCACACATATCTCCACTTGCTAAAATAGATGAAGAAACAGGAGGAGTAAGAAAATTAAGTAAAAGAAAAGATCCAGAATGTGCAATGAGCTACTACCATAAATTAGGAATTCCATATGAAGCAGTAAGACTATATCTTGCTACAATAACAAGTAGTAACTTTGAAGAATGGTATTTGCATAATCCAGATAAAACAATAGAAGATTATAAATTTGAATTTAAAAAGATGAGTAAAAGTGCAGGACTATTCGACCTAGAAAAACTAAACAACATTTGTAGAAACTACATAAGTAGATTAAAAGCAGATAATCTTTACAATAGAACACAAACATATTTAAAACAATATGACTTAGATTTTTATAATATATTTACAAAAGATAAAGACTATTCGATATCTATATTAAATATAGAAAGAGAACAAAAGAAACCAAGAAAAGATATAAGTTGTTATAGTGATGTAAAAAAAGAAATATGGTATATGTATGATGAATTATTTACTAACTTAAATTATGAATTTCAAAATATAAACGACAAAGAAGAAATAAAAAACATTTTAAATACATATATTACTAAATACTATGATGAAAATGATGATAAAGATACATGGTTTAATAAGATGAAAAGTTTATGTGATAAACTAGGTTATGCATCTGATATGAAAGAATATAAATTAAATCCAACTTCTTATAAAGGAAGTGTTGCAGATGTAAGTATGGTAATAAGAGTCGCACTTACTACAAAAACAATGACACCAGATTTATATGAAATAATGAAGATATTAGGAAGAAATAGAATAGTAGAAAGATTTAATAAAATATAGGAGTTTTATGAAAAGTAGTAAACAAGAATATAATAAAGCACAAGCATATCAAAGATATAAAAACCTAGAAATAGAAGAATATATAAGTTATGATTTATACAACATAATAAAAGAATCATGGACAGAAGAAACAGAAAATAAAGAAAAAAATATTTTTAACAATGAAGTAGCACAATCTCAAGTAACATCATTACTAATACATGATTTATTTGGTGGAAAAATAATGAAGTACGATGAATACTACTATAACATAATAGGAACAGATATAATAGATATAGCAAAAGAAGACATAGATTATATATATATTTTTTCAGAACAAATAACAAAAGATGAAATATTAAAAGATAAAGATACAAAAGAAAGATACAAAATATTCTTAACAAATATAATTAAAAACATAAGAAGACAAATAAATAGAGAAATGATAGAAGAAAATATAAACTTCTTAAACAAATTACAAACATTTTCAACATTTGAAATAGATAATTATAATAAAAATGAAGATGAAGAACAAATTGAATTTGGATTAACAGATAAAGAGCCAAATAATATACGATATAAACTCACTTCAACAACAGATGAATATCAACTATGTGAGATGCAACTAATGTATGCACAAGATGGAATAATTACTTCTATTCCACAAGAAGTCATAGAAAAAGTATTTAAAGTTGCAAGAAACAACAGAGAAAAAATAAAAGTATTAAAACAAGTAAGAGAGTTACAAAAGTAATTCTTTTTTTGTAAATAAATGTAAAAACATAAAATGATATTGTTTATACAATATAGGTAATAATCTAGTAAATGCCTATATTATTTTTATTGGAAAATAAAGTGCTAAAAAGATTACAAAATAATTTCGTGAAAAAAATAAAGAAATTTACAAAAAGCACTTGACAATAGGGTGGGGATATAATATACATGTACAATACAAAATAGGGATAGTGTTTAAAAATATGAACAAAGTAAGTAAGAAAAAAGGATTTACACTAGTAGAATTATTAGCAGTAATAATAATACTAGAAATAATATTAGTAATAGCAGTACCCAACTAATGGAAACGATAGAAAAATCAAAGAAAAGTTCATTTGAAACATCAGCAAAACTAATTATATCAAGTGCAGAAACAGAATATCTAACAAGACAAACATTAGGAGAAAGTACAAGTGATATAGAATGCTCAGATGTAACAAATATAGATACTAATGAATATGAAAGTTGCAATATAACATTTAATGAAAAAGGAGAAGCAACGATAAAAGTAGTAGG
>CALVQZ010000062.1 GCA_944358275.1 uncultured Bacilli bacterium | reverse complement strand
TAAAACAGTTAATAGATGTGTATAAGAATGCTTATATGCATCTTTTTTTATATAAAAAACAGATGTATAATTGTATTTAAAAGAAATGACATAAATGTAAAAAAAATTTAATGGAATTATGAAAATTTATTTGAATAAATTGATAAATAGGAAAGAGAATGGTTTAATTAAAGTTATAACAGGAATAAGAAGATGTGGTAAATCTTATTTATTAGATCCTTTATTTACTGATTATCTTAAGGAAAATGGTGTAAAGGATGATCACATTATAAAGATAGAATTAGATGTTTATGTAACAGGTAGTAATTCTAAATTTTTATCATCAGATATTATAACTGAATTTAGAGGTAGAGGGGACGAGGTTTTTGTATTTCCTTTTTTCTATAGTGAGTTTTTAGAAGCTTATGATGGTGAAAAACAATTTGCTTGGAAAGAATATGTTATGTATGGGGGTTTGCCTCTTGTTGTGCAAAAAAATCCGATGAAGAAAAATTTTTGCATTTAAAAGAACAATTTGAGCAAACTTATATTAGAGATATTGTAGATAGAAATAATATCCAAAGAATAGATGTTTTAGATTCAATTGTAAATATGTTAGCGTCATCTGTTGGATCGTTAACTAATCCAAAAAAATTATATAATACTTTTGTAAGTAATGGTGAAAAAGAACTATTAGTTAATACAGTTAATACTAATATTAAATTTATAGAAGATACATTTATTGTAAATAAGTCAAATAGATATGATATTAAGGGTAAAAAAATATATTCAAACATCTTTAAAATATTATTTTACTGATGTTGGGCTTAGAAATGCTAGACTTAATTTTAGACAACAAGAAGAAAATCATATTATGGAAAATATTGTTTATAATGAACTTTTAGTAAGGGGATTTAATGTAGATGTAGGTGTTGTTGAAGCAAGAAATGAAAAAGAAAGAAAGCATTTAGAAGTTGATTTTGTATGTAATCAAGGAAGTAAGAGATATTATATACAAGTGACTTTAAATTTAGATACTAGAGAAAAGACAATACAGAAATCTAGGTCTTTAAATAATATTGGAGATAGTTTTAAGAAAATTATAATAGTAAAAGATGATATTAAATTATGGAGAACTGAAGAAGGTATTTTAATAATTGGTATTCAAGAATTTTTGCTTAATAAAAATAGTTTAGATTTATAATTATTTGTTTTAAAATCTATGATAATTTGGTATAATACTAAAGATTTGGAGTGATAGTATGGATAAAATTGTAATAAAAGGTGCAAGAGAAAATAATTTAAAAAATATAGATATTGAAATTCCTAAAAATAAATTAGTAGTAATGACAGGAGTATCAGGTAGTGGTAAAAGTAGTCTTGCTTTTAATACTATTTATGCTGAAGGTCAAAGAAGATATGTGGATAGTTTAAGTGCTTATGCTAGACAGTTTTTAGGTAATTTTGAAAAGCCAGATGTTGATTCTATCGAGGGATTAAGTCCAAGTATTAGTATTGATCAAAAGACTACAAATAATAATCCTAGAAGTACTGTAGGTACTGTTACTGAAATATATGATTATTTAAGATTATTGTATGCTAGAATTGGTATTCCTTATTGTCCTATACATAATATAGAAATAACTAATCAGAGTATAGAAGAGATGGTAAATAAAGTATTAGATATGGAAATTGGTACTAAAATAATGGTAATGGCACCAATAATAAGAGGGGAAAAAGGTACTCATAAAGATCTATTTGATGATTTAAGAAAAAGTGGATATGTAAGAGTTAGAGTTAATGATGAAATGTTAGATTTAAGTGAAGATATAACTTTAGAGAAAAATAAGAAATCTAATATAGATGTTATAATTGATAGATTAGTCATTAAAGAAGAAGTTAGAAGTAGATTATTTGAGTCTATTGAGAATGCTACTAAACTTGCAGATGGTAAAGTAATAATATCAGTTGTTGGTGAAAAAGAAATACTTATGTCTGAACATTTAGCGTGTCCTTATTGTGATTTTTCTATGCCTGAGCTTGAGCCTAGATTGTTTTCATTTAACTCACCATTTGGAGCATGTCCATCTTGTAAAGGACTTGGTTTTAAACAAAAAATTGATGAAGATTTGATAATACCTGATAAGAGTTTAAGTTTAAATAAAAATGCAATTATACCACTTAACAATATGGATGATGTAAATATATACAAAAAAACATTAGATATAGTATGTAATTATTATAACATTGATATGAATACTCCTATAAATGATTTAAAAAGAAAAGAATTAGATATAATTTTATATGGATCTCCTGATGTAATTGAGTTTGATTTTTTAACAAGAAGTGGCAATAGAATGCATAAACTTGAAAAATATGAAGGTATATGTAATATGTTTGAAAGAAGATATAAAGAAACAAGTAGTTCTTTTATAAGAGATTGGTTAGAAAGATATATGACAGAGCTTTCATGTGAAGTATGTCATGGTGCTAGACTTAAGAATGAAGTTTTAAATGTAAAGATTAAGAATAAGAATATATATGAAATGTGTAACTTAAGTATTAGAGATTTATATAAGTTCTTTAGTGAAATTAAGCTTAATAAAGAAGAGCAAGAAATATCTAAACTTATAATTAAAGATATATTAGATAGATTAAAGTTTTTAATAAATGTAGGCCTTGAATATTTAACATTAAATAGAACAGCAGGTACATTAAGTGGTGGTGAATTACAAAGAATAAGACTTGCAACTCAAATTGGATCTAGATTATCTGGAATACTTTATGTTCTTGATGAACCTTCTATTGGGCTTTATCAAAAAGATAATCAAAAATTGATAAATTCATTACTTGAAATGAGGGATTTAGGAAATACACTTATTGTAGTAGAGCACGATGCAGAAACTATGATGCAGTCTGATTATTTGATTGATATTGGACCGAAATCTGGACTTCATGGTGGGTATGTAGTAGCAGCAGGTACTCGTAAAGAAGTTATGGAAAATGATAATAGTATTACAGGTAAGTATTTAAGTGGTAAACTTAAGATAGATGTGCCTAAGAAAAGAAGAAAAGGTAATGGTAAATTTATTGAGATTAAAGGTTGTAAAGAAAATAATTTAAAAAATATAAATGTATCTTTTCCTCTTGGAACATTTACTTGTGTTACGGGAGTATCTGGTAGTGGTAAAAGTACTTTAGTTAATGAATTACTTTATAAAATATTATCATCTACATTATATAAATCTAAAGAAAAACCGGGTAAATATAAAAGTATAAAAGGAATAGATTATGTAGATAAAGTAGTAAATGTATCACAAGATCCAATAGGAAGGACACCTAGGAGTAATCCAGCTACATATACAGGTGTGTTTGATGATATAAGAGATGTATTTACAAACACTAAAGAAGCTAAAATAAGAGGATATGATAAGGGAAGATTTTCTTTTAATGTAAAAGGTGGAAGATGTGAAGCTTGTTTTGGTGATGGGGTTAAGAAAATAGAGATGCATTTTTTACCTGATGTATATGTTCCTTGTGAAGTATGTAAAGGAACTAGATATAATAGGGAAACATTAGAAATAAAGTTTAAAGGTAAGAATGTAGCACAAGTATTAGATATGACTGTAGAAGAGGCATATGAGTTTTTTGATAGTATACCTAAAGTAAAAAACAAATTAAATATGCTTATGGAAGTTGGCCTTGGATATGTGAAATTAGGACAAAGTGCTCCTACATTAAGTGGAGGGGAAGCAAGTAGAGTAAAACTTGCTAAAGAATTACAAAAAAGAGCTACTGGAAAGAGTGTATTTATATTAGATGAACCTACTACAGGACTTCATACAGATGATGTTAAGAAGTTAATTTCAATATTACAAAGAATAGTAGATAATGGAGATACAGTAATTGTAATAGAGCATAATTTAGATATGATTAAAGTAGCTGATTATATAATTGATTTAGGACCTGATGGTGGAGAATTTGGTGGTGAAATTGTTGCAAAAGGAACACCAGAAGAAGTTTCAAAAAATGAAAAATCATATACAGGATATTATTTAAAAGAAGAACTAAAAAAAGAAGCTATAATGAGATAAAATAATTTCATTATAACTTCTTTTTAATTTTTTAAATTTCCAATAGATACAACATACACGCCATCACTACGAACATAAGATAATGAAGATGCTGTTAAAATAAGTAAAAATGATGGTTCTCCACATTTTTCAATATCTACTTTCTCTTTACTTTAGTAATACCATCTTTATCTTCATATATAATTAAATTATTATCTTTTTTTTGTCATATATAAAACTCCTCCAAACCATAAGCACTATCTATCGATATTATAATTGTTTGTTTTGTTAAATGTAACTAATTTTCAAACAAGAGTTGCGTTTACAAAAACTTTTGGATTTTTATTTTGTACCATTTATTTAAAAAATAAGTTATATTGATAATAAAGTATTTCTTGTGATATAATTATAATGAGGTGTACTATGAAATATATAATAGAATATGATGTTAGTAGGGGATTAAATAAGTTTTTAAATAGTTTAATAAATATAATAGGGTATGCAGTAATACTATTATTGATTTCTACTTGTTTTAAAACAATATATTTTGATAAAAGTTATTATGGAATATATATACTAGTAGCAGCTTTAATAATTTATATTTTTAATTTAACAATAAAACCTATATTATTTAGAATGTCAATTCCAATAATTGGTTTAACATTTGGACTATTTTATCCTTGTATAAATATAGTTATATTAAAATTAACAGATTTTATTCTTGGAACTCACTTTGAAACAAGAGGTATAATAACATTATTTTTTACAGTAATACTTATATCAATTATGAATTTATTTATGAATAAAATAATAACAAAATTAACGAGAAAGGGTGATATAAATGAATCCAGTAGCATTTAGAATATTTGATTTTGAAATTATGTGGTACTCAATATATATTTTAGTTGGAGTAATTATCGCATCTTTATTATTTTTAATAGAGGCAAAAAAATATGAAATAGATTTAGATTTTTGTATTAACTTAATATTTTGGACAATAATATTTGGTATTATAGGTGCTAGATTATACTATATTTTATTTGATTTAGATTATTATTTACAGAATCCTAGTGAAATATTACAAGTATGGAATGGAGGACTTGCTATACATGGTGGTATAATATTTGGACTTTTATTTATTATTTTCTATTCGATTAAATATAAAGTAAGAATATTTAAAATTACAGATATGGCAGTAGTTGGACTTATAATCGCACAAGCAATAGGAAGATGGGGAAACTTCTTTAATAGTGAAGCACATGGTCCTATAGTAGAAAGAAGTGTATTAGAAAATATGAAAATAATACCTGAATTTGTAATAGATGGAATGAATATAGGTGGTAATTATTATCATCCTACATTCTATTATGAATCATTGTGGTGTTTACTAGGATTTATAATACTTATTTTAGTAAGAAAATTTGCAAGATATTTAAAAGTAGGACAACTTACAGGAATATATTTAGTTTGGTATGGAATAGGAAGATTTGTTATTGAAATATTAAGAACAGATAGTTTAATGTTAGGTAATTTTAAAGTAGCTCAAATAGTATCAGTAATAATGATAATAATAGGAAACATACTTATATTTAAAAATATTAGACAATCAAAATTTGAAAATAAATATGATAGCTATGAGGTTGAAGATGTTAGATTTTGATATAGTTATAATTGGATGTGGTGTAGCAGGAATGACTTCAGCATTATATTTAAAAAGAGCAAATGTTAATGTATGTGTAGTAGAAAAAAATGCACCAGGTGGTCAATTAAATATGATTATGGATATAAATAATTATCCTGGTATTAAGTCGATAGATGGACCTACTTTAGCATTTAATATTTTTGAACAAATAAGAGAATTAAATGTTTCATATAAGTATGCAAATGTAATAGAAATAATAAATGAAAAAGACAAAAAAATAGTAAAAACTAACAAAGGAGATATAACTTGTAAAGGAGTTATAATTGCAAATGGAAGAAGACCTAAAGAATTAGGTTTAGAAAACGAAAAGAAACTATTAGGAAGAGGAATAAGTTATTGTTCTGTTTGTGATGGTACTTTATATAAAGATAAAGATGTATGTGTAGTTGGTGATGAAAGAAATGCATTAGATAGTGCAATTTATCTATCTAAAATTTGTAATAAAGTATATTTAATATGTAGAAATGAAAAATTTATAACAGAAGAACTTATACAAAATGAAATTAAGAATATAAATAATTTAGAAATTATAAAAAATACAAGCATAATAGAACTATTAGAAGAAAATGACAAGTTGTCAGGTATAATTCTTACAGATAAAAAAACAATTAAATGTGATGGATTATTTGTAAACAAAGGTAATGTACCAATACCTATAAAATGCGATAAATTAAATACAAAAGATGGATATATTATAGTTGATAATAATATGAAAACAAATGTAGATAAAATATATGCTTGTGGAGATATAATATCAAAAAGTGTATATCAAATATCTACTGCTATTGGAGAAGGTGCAACAGCTGCATTAAATATATTAAAAGATATAGAATAAAGTAAATATTAAAAATTCATACAAAAAAAAATAAAAATATGGTATACTAAAAATAGAAGATAGAAAGAACATCTGGTAAAAGTCAATAGGTAAAATTTTAAAAATTGGCAGATATTTTGAATAGTTTGCTGCCTTATCAAATAAATTATTCCACGCCAAAAAGGTTTTAGTTACAAACTAAAACAAATGTTCGCTATCATAAATATTCTTTTCGGACTTTAGTCCTACAATCATATTTATGATAACTATGAACCGTTCTTTGATATTTGAACCGAGTCAATTGGTTTGTAATATTGATTTTTTCGCAGCAATCCAAAAATCAATCTTTCAAGTTTACGAGCAGATAAAACGAGTGCA
>CALVQZ010000061.1 GCA_944358275.1 uncultured Bacilli bacterium | reverse complement strand
TAACATCAAAATAAGTATGAAAGACATAAAGAAATATGGATTTGTAAATGTATTTTTTTCTAAAACAATTTTACCTTTTTACTTGGTTTGTATAATAACAACACTAATTATATATTTATTAAAATTTTAGGAGGTAAAATACATGAGAAAACCAGTGTTTTTAAGTTTTTGTTATTCTGATGATGTTACTAGAATTCAACAAATCAGAAATATGGGAATGGTAATAGATGGACAACCTTTGTTAAGTCCAAATGATTTTGAGACTATTAAGAAAAAGGGGGATACTGCTATACAAAACTGGATAGATGAGCAATTAAAATATAAGCAATGTGTTATCGTGTTAATTGGTGAAAACACAGCAAATAGACCTTGGGTACAATATGAAATTCAGAAAGCTAAACAAATGAATAAACCTATGTTTGGAATTTATATTCATAATTTAAAAGATATTAACGGTCACTATTCAAAGAAAGGCGCAAATCCTTTTGATAAAGTTTTTGGAACATCGCATTCTTATAAATGTATAGACCCTTCACATATTGAATATGATGGTTGCAGAGCGTATAATATTATTCAAAAAAATATTGAATCTTGGATTAACGAAACTATTGTTATTCATAATTTCTTAAATAATTATAATTAAAAAAATACTGGACCTACACAATCGTAGCTCCAGTATTTTTGTTTATATGCTTAATTCAAAATCTTCATTATCTTTATTGGAATTATAATCATAATCATCAGCAATATCATTATTATAATCTTTTTTAGATTCTTCATTTAGATTATCTATAAGTCCAATTATATTATTTAATTTATTACTAAACATATGTGAATAAGTATTTAAAGTTTCATCAATTTTAGTGTGTCCTAAATATTTAGCAACAAGTGTTATATCTGCGCCATTATTAATTAATAAACTAGCACACGAATGTCTAAAATCGTGTAGTCTAATTTGTTTAACTCCTGCTAGTTTACAATTATTATTTTTTCTTCTTCTAATGGCATCATCTCCAAGAGGAAGTTCATTTCCAAATATAAACCATTCTTCTTTGAAATTTTTATATTTCATAGCACTTTGTTTTAATGCCTTTAAATCACTTATTAAGTCTTTAGGTAAGGGTAATGTTCTATTGCTATTTAATGTTTTAGGACTAGATATTATATATCTATTACCATTTACATTATCTGATAATCCTTTTCTAATAGTTAAGGTATTGTTTATAAAATCTATATCTTTCCAATCTAATGCTCTAGCTTCTCCTTTACGAAGTCCACAGAAATATAATACTTTAAAGAATGTTTTATACATAAAATTATCTTCTACTGAAATAAATTTGTTAAATTCTTCATAAGTCCAAAATTCCATTTCTTTTTTTCTTTCATTTGGATCTGTAAAGTTAGTCATTTTAGGGTATATATTATTAAAATTTAGTCCATACCATTTTGTTCCAAAATTCATTATAGTTTTTAAAAACTTATATATATAGTTTCTTGTTCTAGTAGATAATTTACATTCTAATATTTTTTTACGCCACATTTCGTAATGTTGTAAGTTGAAATTTTTAACTTTAATATTATCTAAATATTGCATATATCTCATTCTATCTAAATATGTGTGAATAGTAGTTTCTTTAACTTTATCTTTTTGATATTCATAAAAAGCAAGATATAATTCTCTAAATGTCATATCGTTATCAGGTCTATATTTATCAAGTTCTAAAAAGAAAACTCTTTCTGCTTCTTGAGCTTCCTTTTTAGTATGATATTTCTTTGATTTATATTTTTTAACATTTCCACTTAAATCAGTATATCTAGTTTGAAAAATCCATTTACGACCATCTTTGGTCCAGTCTTTAGGTTTTAATTGATTAACAGACAAAATATCACATCCTTTCTATATTCCAATTTCAAAATCATCTTTGTCGTTATCTTTATCATAATAATCATAAATAATTGAATCTGCTAAATCTTCATAATCTTCATAATAATCACTAGGTTCTCTTCCGAGAAATTTATCAAATGCTTCACACATTTTATTAAATAGGTTTTTCCATTTAGTAATTTCTTTTTCAAGGTTTTGTTTTAAAGTAGTAAGACTTTTATTTAAAATATCAACTAATCCATTTAATCTTTTGATTTCTTCTGTTTGACTATCGATAGTGGCTTTTTGCTCTTTAATTAAATCATTTCTTTTTTTGAGTTCTTTGTTATTTCTAAAGATTTTATTTTCTTTAGTTAGTTTTTTAATAGTTTTATCTTTAGTGGCTATCTCATTTGATTGTATAATATTTACTTTTTCTAGATTCTTTGAATAATTAATCATTTTCTCTACATCATTTGAGTTATAACCAACAATAGATTTTTTAGGATTAAGTATATCTTTATCTACCGATTTATTGGCATTTAATAAGGCATTTTTGGAGTTTTCTAGAATCTCTAGGGTATTTTCCTTTCTTTGTTTAATGCCTCTAATTCGGCTTGTTTTTCCTTAATTTGATATTCTATTTTAGTTTGATTTTCTTTATTGCTACCAATATCTCCACGATATAGATTAAATCCTTTTTTAGTAATAAATTCATTAAAAGAATCTTGCATTTTAGCAAATGAATATAATCCACCTCGTGTTTTCCAAAACCAATCGTTATTTAAAAATTTACCTTTAACTGTTTCATAAACAATTTTACCTTTATCATCTCTTAATAGTTTTGGTACTTTAGTAATTTCTCCTTTTTTATTTGTATATTCTTCTTTAACAACATTTCCATCATTATCTTTTACATAACATTTTCTTTCAACTTCATTAACAAATGGGATGAAATACGCTTGTAGATGAGGTGTATCTTCATCATAATGAACTTGTGCTAAAATTATATTTTCTTCTCCAACAAAATCTTTTAGATATTCCATACAACAATCAAAATAGTAGGTAACAGCAGGTGGTATATCTTCTTTAGATTTAATATAAGGTATTTTTACTGCTTGTCCTTCCTTATCTCCACTTCTATAAGTTCTACCACTATCTACAAATTTCATTCCAAGTGTTTCAAAAAATTCAGGTCCACTTGAGAATGTAATACCATTTAACATATTTGTATTTGGTTTATTTAAGTATTCTATATTTCTTCTTTTTAAAGTTTGTTTTACTTCTTGATATAAATTTCTCTCGTTCAAAGATACATACTCAACATTGAATTGTTTTCTTTCTTTATCATAATTTCCAGTACCTTTTCTATTATTCATTTCTACACCAAGATTATATAAATCTTTTTGTTTATAATTATTTATTACCCTTACAACTTGTTTGCCATCATACAATAATTTGTCCTCCTTTCTTTAGAAGAGGTCTTTTAAGACCTATTCTCACTAGGGCATAGCCCAAATCGTGAGTTTAGGGAGTTCCCTAAAAACCCCTTACTTGTTTAAGCTAATGCCAATGATAAATCAAAGGCAAAAGCTATAAACAAGATTAAATAATAACTATCTACTAGATACTTATTATTTAATTGAATTATTAAAATCTAGTTTTAATAATTGTAAAAATATTCGTTATCGCCACTTCCAACCTTGCAGGTCTGAACGTGCCACACTCATTTTTTACTTATATAACTTTTTAGAAAAAGTTATCAAAAAATATGTTGAAAACTTATTCGTTTTCAACAATCGGTTCTTCATATTTTGCGTGATACATTCTTTCTTTACCA
>CALVQZ010000060.1 GCA_944358275.1 uncultured Bacilli bacterium | reverse complement strand
ACATTAGCATATATTATTACAATTATTGTAGAAATAATTTATATATATGTTACTAATAATGAAGATAATTTAGGAAGGGAAGAAGCTGATAACTTAGTTAGACTTGGTAGATTCTTGCTTTTTCTTGTTGCATTATATTTTGTAATAAATGCGATTGTTGGGCTTAATGTAGAAAGTAATGAAAGTCAAAAAAAGCAAGTAATAGCAGCAGCTTTTGTGCTTATCGCATCAATTATTAGATTATCTATCACTAGTGATAACATCACATTTAGATAAATAATCTTTTACAGGAGCATATGTCTTTCTATATCCATCTATAAGTCCATATTTATAAATTGCTTCTATATGTTTTTTAGTAGGATAACCTTTATGTGATGCATATCCATACATTGGATACTTTTTATCTAATTCATACATCATATTGTCTCTTGTTACTTTTGCAATTACAGATGAGGCTGCTATAGTAATACTTTTCGCATCTCCCTTTATTATAGATGTACTAGGAATACCTATATCTAACTTCATCGCATCTATAAGAACATGTTCTATTTTACAATTACAATTTTTAATTGCAAGCATCATTGCCTTTTTTGATGCTTCATATATATTTATTTTATCTATTTCTTCTGCAGACACAATACCAATTCCAATACCAAGAGCTTTTTCTTTAATAATATCAAAATATTCATTTCTCTTTTTTTCGCTCAATTTTTTTGAATCATTTAGTCCTTCTAATACAAAATCTTTAGAAAGAACTACGCATGCACTTACTACAGGCCCATTTAAAGGGCCTCTTCCTACTTCATCTACACCTGCTATATAATTTATACCTTTTTCATATAAAGCATCCTCATATTCATACAAATTCATTATATCACCAATAAAATTATACACCTAATGTGATATAATTGAAATGGTGAAGACGAAATGTTTACAATAAAAAATGTAGAAAATGAAATAATAATCAATAAATCTAAGTTTATAACTAATTTGTTTTCTGTAGATAGTATAGATGAAATTGAAAAAAATTTAGAATATATCAGAAAAAAATATAAAGATGCGACACATCATTGTTATGCTTATATTTTAGATAATATAGAAAGGTTCAACGATGATAATGAACCTTCTGGTACTGCAGGTATGCCAATATTAGATTGTCTTAAAAAAAATGATTTAAATCATGTTTTATGCGTTGTTACAAGATATTTTGGTGGAATTAAATTAGGCGCAGGTAATCTTGTAAGAGCATATAGTAATTCTGTTTCTAATGCTCTTAGTAAGACAAGTAAATTATCTATTTCAAGCGGTTTTTTAGTATCGATTAAATTTAGTTATGATAAATTAAATATTGTTAATAATATATTAGAAAACTTTGAAATAATAGAAAAAAAATATGATGAAGATGTAACTTATATTGTAAGTATAGATAAGACTACTAAAGAAAAATTAGAAAGTATTACTAAATTATGTATAGAAAAAGAAGTAATGATAAGACAATAATTAGTCTTTTTTACTTCTTGGATGAAATTTATCATAATTTTCTCTTAATAAATCTGTTCTAACATGAGTATAAATGCTTGTAGTAGACATATTTTCATGTCCGAGTAATTCTTGAATACTCCTTAAATCAGCACCACCTTCAAGCATATGTGTTGCAAAAGAATGTCTAAGCATATGAGGAGATATTTCTTTTTTTATACCTTTTTTCTCTGCAATAGAATTTAATATTTTAAAAAAACCACTTCTACTCATATTTTTACCATGATTATTTAAAAATAATATATTTGTAGGAAATTTAATTAAATAACTTCTATATTCATCTATATATTTAGATAATGCTTCCGTCGCATAATCTCCTATTGGAATAATTCTTTCTTTAGAACCTTTTCCAAACACTTTAACTAAATTGTTGTTTATATCTATATCCATTAAAGTAAGATTTAATAATTCAGATATTCTAAGACCTGATGAATACATTAACTCAAGCATTGCTTTATTTCTATAATCATAAGGCGTAATTAAATCTATATCTAAAAGAATATCTACTTCTTCTATAGTAAGCACTTTAGGAAGAGTTTTATTTGTTTTTAATCTAGCTATATTTTCAGTTACATTATGTACTTTATAATGAAGAAAAAAATAACTATGGAAATTTTTAATTGTGCCAATTATATGATTTATTGATTTTTCATTTAAGTTTATACTTCTTAAATACTTAATAAAATTAGATATATCTTCTTTTTTTATATCTTTAATTTTTTTATTTTTCATAAAGTTTTTATAATGTTTTAAGTCGCTCTCATAAGATAACACAGTATTTTTTGATAACTTTTTCTCAATTAAAACGTAATCTAAATATTCTTTAATCTCCTCTTGCATATTATCATCCTCCTTTAAATTATATCATAAATATGTTAAAATTGTATTGGTGATTATATGAATGAACCTCTAGCAAATAAATTAAAGCCTACTAAAATAGAAGATATTATAGGACAAGAACATTTAGTGGGTAAAAATAAAATTATTTATAATTTAGTTAAAAATAAAAGAATATTTTCTATGATACTTTATGGAAAACCTGGAATAGGTAAAACTAGTATTGCAAATGCGATTGCAAATGAAATGGGTGGTAATGTTAGGTATTTGAATGCTACTATAAATAATAAGAAAGATTTTGATATAGTTGTTGAAGAAGCAAAGATGTATAAAGGCATAATTCTTATTATGGATGAGATTCATAGACTTAATAAAGATAAACAAGATTTACTTCTTCCATACTTAGAAAATGGTCTTATTACAGTTATAGGTATGACTACATCTAATCCATATCATAGTATAAATCCTGCAATAAGAAGTAGATGTCAAATATTTGAGTTAAAATCTCTTTCTAATGATGATGTTAAAATGGGAATAACCCGTGCGATTAAAAGTGGTTTATTAGAAGGAATTAGTATTGATGAAAATACGATTGATTATATAGTTAAACTTGCAAGTGGAGATTTAAGATATGCTTATAATCTACTTGAAATTGCTTTTTATTCTTCAAGCGATAAAAATATTACCATAGACAATATTAAAGAAATTAGTAATAAACCAGCATATATTGATGATAAAAATGGAGATTCTCATTATGATTTATTAAGTGCTTTTCAAAAAAGTATAAGAGGTAGTGATGTAGATGCTAGTTTATATTACTTAGGTAGACTTATACATGCTGGTGATTTTGATAGTATTTATAGAAGATTATCTGTAATTACTTATGAAGATATAGGTCTTGCAAATCCTAGTATGGGACCTAAAGTTGCATCTGCAATAAGTGCATGTGAACGTATTGGTATGCCTGAAGCTATCATTCCTCTTTCTTCTGTTGTAGTTGAACTTGCATTATCTCCTAAATCAAATAGTGCTTATCTTGCTATAAATAAAGTATTAAGTGATATAGAAAATGGTAATGCATATAGTGTGCCAAAACATATAAATAGTAGTGCATTTGGATATAAATATCCTCACGATTATAAAGATGCTTTTGTTCATCAACAATACTTACCTGATGAACTTATAAATAGAAAATATTATATTCCAAAAGAAACGAGCAAATATGAATTATTGTTAAAAGATATGTATTTAAAAAGAAAAAGTACTAAGCCTTAGCTTAATACTTTTTTAAATTTAATTATAAGTGCTAATACTAATAAACTAATTAGTAAAGACAATTCA
>CALVQZ010000059.1 GCA_944358275.1 uncultured Bacilli bacterium | reverse complement strand
TACTGAAAACAGATCTAAATTACTTCTTTTATTTTCATATTCCCCATAACCAAATCTAAATAAAATATTTTCATATGCAATATATAATTTAAAAAAATTAAGCCAGTAATTTGGATTATCTTCTAATGTTTGATCACCTATATGGATATGTCCTCCACATTCACATGTTATACTTGCATCGTTATTTTTTAAAATATCACATATTTCATTTAATTGTTTCCAACATTCTTTATTGTTTCTTAAAATAGGAGATATAACTTCGCCACCATTTACTATAGAAGCTTCTTTATCAAAATTCCAATAGCCATATGGTGTATTTGTAGGTAATTTACACTTTTGATTAAACTTACTTACTAAATTTTTTATTTCTTCTCTATTTAAAGAGGAAAATTCAATTTCAGTGCCAAAAGTAACACCTTCATCAATACTTAATATATCTCTATAACCAATTTTATATAATTTAAGTAATTTTATAAATTGTTTTAAGTCCTTCTTTTTTAAACCACTTAACTCATCATTACTACTCATATGTATAAAATCAAAAATATCCATAAAAATCCCCCTTTTTTTGTATGCATATTATACATATTTTTATGTTTTTGTCAAATTTCAATTCCTATATTGATTTTGATATAGTGTCAAAAATGTTTGGTATTGGATAGGTGTTTAATGATATATATTAAAATATATCGTGGAATTTATAAAAGACAAATTTAAATCAAATAATAAAAAGGGATTTACATTAGTAATAATAATAGTAATGATAGTATATCGAGTAATGAAAGTAATAATATAATTAAAAAAGCTTATTTTAAATATCAGAAAAAAATTGAATTAAGTGTAGAAATATTTTATATATCAAAGTAATCACTTAAAAAGATAATGTGAATGTTGTAGTAAAAATTAAAACAAAAACATCATAATATTAAAATACATATGTTTGAGGTTTTGATAACATTTTGATACATATTTATTTATGTATCTTTTTTAATTTATTAAAATGTGATACAATAACTATTGTTTAGGGTGATACTATGAATGATAAACGAGAATTTAAGTGTAATAGATGTGGTTGTTGTTGTAAGAATATTGGTTATGTAGAAGAAGCTGCCTTTTTAAATAGAGGTGATGGTGTTTGTAAGTATTATGATGATGTTGAAAAGAAATGTATAATTTATGAATTTAGACCCGAAATTTGTAGGGTTGATAAAATGTATAAAAGATTTAAAGATAAGATGAGTTGGGATGAATATTTAGATTTAAGTTATGAATCTTGTGATAAACTTAGAGAATTAGAAAAAAATAAGAGTAAGAGTATTGAAGAAGCTACTGAAAGAGGAAATTATTTTGATTAGGGGGATTTATGGGAATATTTGATAAGATTAAAAATGTGTTTAAAAAAGAAGAAGTTATAGAAAAAGAGGAAGTAAAGTTATATGATAAGGGTTTAGAGAAAACTAGAGTTGAATTTACTTCTAAACTTGGTAAGTTGTCTAAAAAGTATAGGGAAGTTACTGAGGAATATTTCGAGGAATTAGAAGAAATATTGATAATGGCTGATATTGGTGTTAATACGGTAATGGACTTTATGGATAGACTTAAAAAACGTGTTAGTAAAGAGCATATTACTGATACTGAAATGTTAAAGGAAGTTATAGTAGATGAATTATTTATAATTTATGTAGAGGGAGAAAGTCTTACTACTAAGATAAATTATAATGATAATGGGCCTACTGTAGTTCTTTTTGTTGGTGTTAATGGTGTCGGTAAAACTACTTCTATTGCAAAACTTGCATATAAATTAAAATGTGAAAATAAGAAAGTAATGCTTGTTGCAGGAGATACTTTTAGAGCTGGTGCAATAGAACAACTAGATGAGTGGGGAAAAAGAATTGAATGTCCTGTTATAAAAAGTGAATCTAAAGATCCTTCTTCCGTTATTTATGATGCATTAAAAATTGCTAAAGAAGACTCTTACGATGTCGTGCTTATAGATACAGCAGGGCGTCTTCAAAATAAAGTTAATTTGATGAAAGAATTAGAGAAAATAAATAAAGTCATAGGTAATCAAATAGAGGGCGCTCCTCATGAAACTTTACTTGTAATTGATGCGACTACTGGACAAAATGGAATTAGTCAAGCTAAAAGCTTTAAAGAGATTACTAATATAACAGGAATTGTACTTACTAAATTAGATGGTACTGCTAAAGGAGGAATAGTTCTTGCTATAAAAGAAAATGTTAATATACCTGTTAAATTAGTTGGACTTGGAGAGAGAAAAGAAGATTTAATACCTTTTGATATTGAAAATTATATATATGGTTTATTTAAGGATATGATATAATGAAAAAGAGAATATATTTAATAGATTTATATGATATTTATGGTGAATTATTAGATGATAAAAAGAAAGAGTGTTTTGAATTATATTATTTTGATAATCTTTCTTTAAGTGAAATAAGTGAGAATTTAAATATATCTAGGAATGCTATTTTTAAGCAATTAAAAGTAGTTGAAGACAAACTTGAGTTTTATGAAGATAAATTGAAATTATACGAAAAAAGAGATAAGATAAGAAAAATTATTTCTAATATAAGTGATGATGATTTAAAATCTAAATTAGAAGATATAAGTTGGTGATAAAATGTTTGAAAATATATCAGAGAGATTACAAGGTGCTATACATAAGATTAAAGGTTATGGTAAGATTACTGAAGATAATATTAGTGAGATAATGCGTGAAGTAAGACTTGCACTTTTAGAGTCTGATGTTAACTATAAGGTTGTAAAAGAGTTTACTAATAATGTAAAAGAAAAAGCATTAGGTCTTGAAGTTGCTAGTAGTTTAAAACCTGCTGAGATGTTTGTTAAAATACTTAAAGATGAACTTACTGAGTTATTAGGAAAAGAAAAAGTATCTTTAGTAAATAAAAATTTTAATGTAGTTATGTTAGTTGGACTTCAAGGAAGTGGTAAAACTACACATGTTGGTAAACTTGGTAATTGGGTAAGAAAAAAATATAAGAAAAATCCATTATTTGTCGCATGTGATATTTATAGACCAGCAGCAATCGATCAATTAAAACAACTTGGTAGAAAGTTAAATATACCTGTTTATAGTGAGGATATTAAAGATGCAGTTAAGATTGCTGAAAATGGTATAAAGTATGCTAGGGAAAATGGATATGATTATGTATTTATAGATACAGCAGGGCGTCTTCACATCGATGATGAACTTATGAACGAATTAAAAAGAATGAATGATGCATTAACTTTTGATGAAATATTATTAGTAATAGATAGTATGATAGGACAAGATGCTATAAATGTAATAGAAGGATTTAATAATGAGCTTCCTTTAACTGGAACAATTCTTACTAAGTTAGATGGAGATTCTAAAGGTGGAGTAGCATTATCTGTTAGACATTTGACTCACATACCTATTAAATTTGTAGGAACTAGTGAAAAATTAGATGGTATAATGGAATTTGATTCTGATAGAATGGTAGGTAGAATTCTTGGAGAAGGAGATATTCAATCTTTAATAGAACATGCTGAAGAGGTTTTAGATAAAGATATAGCAATGAATACTGCAAAAAGATTAAATAGTGGTAAGTTTGATTTAGAAGACTTTTTATTACAACTAAATCAAATAAAAAAGTTAGGACCTCTTGAGAATATGTTAAAACTTATACCAGGAGCAGCTAAAATGGGACTTAATAATGTTAATATAGACCCAAAAGATATTGCACATATAGAAGCAATTATTCAGTCTATGACACCAAAAGAAAGAAAAAATCCAGATATTATAAAAGCATCTAGAAAACAAAGAATAGCAAAAGGATCAGGAACTTCAGTACAAGATGTAAATAGACTTTTAAATCAATTTGAAATGATGAAAAAAATGATGAAACAATTTAAAAATGGAAATATGAAAATGCCATTTTAAGAGGAGATATATATGGAAGAAAAAATTGAAAGATTAAGAGAAAGTATAAAATCAAATCAAAATTTAACAGAAGAATTTAAATGTAATTTAGGAACACTTACTGACTTATTAGTAACAGTATTCCCTAATTTTGATTATTCAAACTATGAAAGATTACTTCCTAGTTTAAGTGTTTATAATGATGATGCTATTGAGGGTTATTCTTTATATGAGGCAGGAAATAATAGAATAGGTTTAAATACAAAAAAAATATTTGAAGATAGATTAGACTTACAGCATTTGTTTTTAAATAATATGCTTCATATGGGTACGAAATTGCAATCTTCAGAGTTATTAGAAGGATATACTAAAGGATTAACGGAAGTAATATCATCTACTATTAACTATGATGAAAGTATGAAAAAGCCTAATATTTTAGAATCTACTTTATTATCTATTTTTTCAAAAGTAGTAAATCCAGAAATGCTACTTGACAGTTATTTTAATGGAAGTATGGATAAAGTAGTTTTAGAACTTGAATCATATGGAGTTGATAAGGAAGATTTTACTAAATTATTAGATACAATTAACAAAGTTAAAGATGGTGAAAAAGAAAATAGTGCATTTACTGATGCTGAAGTTATAATGGTAGGAATGTATGCTAAAAAGGTAGATACAAATTTAAGAAGTGGAGAATTGGCATACGATGATATAAGTAGTACATATGATGATTTTGCTTCAATGTTAATATTTGAAAAAAGCGAACTTATTTCGATGTATCCTCATCATGATTTTTCAAATATTACAGGATTTAAAAATGTAAATGTTGCGTTAGAAAGTGCAGTAATAAATTCAGAAATAATACAAGATAACCCAATAAAAAAATGAGTAGTAAAATATATAAATTATATTGAAAATGAAAGTTTAATCTCTCTTTAAATTTAATTATGTAAAAATTTTTAATATTTATAGAAAAAATAGAGTATATTGTGAATTAAAAAATGCTAATTTTTAATTTAAATTTTTATATATTTTTTATTATTAAGGTTTAGTAGAATTTTTTTGTTTTGTTGAGAAAAATTTTTTATTTATTTAATTTATATAGAATAAAAAGCAATATTTTTATTTTTCATTCTTAAATATTGTCTTTTATAATTTTTTCAATTGAAAAATGTAATTAA
>CALVQZ010000058.1 GCA_944358275.1 uncultured Bacilli bacterium | reverse complement strand
TGATACAATACGCTCTAAACTTTCTAATTCATCTTTGTTTAGATAATTTTTTGCTATTACAACATCTGTTTCTAATATCTTTCCATTTGGAGAATTCCTCCAAGATGTCAATCCCATATTTTCCTTTTCACTATCTGCTCTATTATAAATAATTTCTGCTGCTGTTTGATGAGATATGGCATAATGCATTTTATTTTGCACTTTTTTAAAGAATTTTATTGTAGTGGGAGATTTATTATCATAATCAATACTTGTTGCATATATATCAGTTATCTTTTGATAAAATCTTCTTTCTGATAGTCTTATTTCTCTAATTTCTGCTAATAAAGAATCATAATAATCTTCATCAAAAAAAGTACCATTTTCCATTCTTTTTTTGTCTATAATGTAACCTTTTTTTGAAAAATCTTTAAGAATATTTGTTGCCCATCTTCTAAATTGTATAGCTCTATCTGAATTAGCTCTATAACCAACTGAAATTACAGCATCTAAATTATAATAATTTGTCTTATATGTTTTGCCGTCTTTTGCAGTATGTGCATAAATTGCACATACTGAACTTTTATCTAATTCATAATCATCAAAAATATTTTTCAAATGTTTAGTTACTACTGTTCTATCGATATTATATAATTCAGAAATTGCTTTTTGTGTTAACCATAAATCTCCATCTTCAAATTTTACTTCAATACCTTTTTTATGAATTTGTCTATCAAATATTAAAAATTCTGCACTACTGCTTCTAATAATTAAATTGTTATTACTCATTTTTCTCCTTCCATTAATTTATTATCTTAAATTTAAAACTGAAATTACTTTAAAATGTGATGTTTATTTATAAAAACATCTTAATTACATTTTCCATTCATCTCTGCAAATATCAAATTTTATCTTCATAGTTTTTACATTTTTATCTTTTTTATTTTCCTCTATATTTACCATCAGTGATAAGTTAATAATAATTTCTCTTATTAATTTCATAAGATACATTGTCATATTTTCTATTTTTTCTTCTGCGATATATTTCGCCAATGGATCATCTTTTTCAATAGAATCTATTTCATATCCATCAAAATAAATCTTTACATACTTATGTTCTAAATGATTCCTAATTACATCAATTTCTTCTGCTAATGAATTAGTAGAAAAACTATCATTAGAATATATTTCTTTACTTGTCCAATATAATGTTTTTAACATAAAATTATCTTCTATATTTAATTTGTTTTTTACTGTTAATTTCTCATTCCATATATTTTTAAAACTCACTTTTCTTTCTGGAATTCCTAATTCATAATAGCTATTAATAAAATAAGCTATTTTATCAAACATAGAATATAGTTGCCTAAATACTGTCTTCAATTTTTCTAGTCTTATTGAATATAATGGCAAATCATAAAGCTCTAATAATAAATTATCTCTATCTGCATAATGTGTAACTCTATTACTTTGAGTTGCTTCATAAAACAAGTATCTTAAATATATATATTCTTCTTTAAATTGATTATACATTCCATGATAAATAGGTTTTTCTCCGATTTCTACGAACATATTAGGAAGATGTATAATATCATAAGCAATCCTTATGTCATGATATAAATCATTTAATGGATTTAAAAACAAATTATTTTTACTTGCCCATTGTCTATACTTCAATTCTTCCTCTTCATATTCTGTTATTTCTAAATCATATTTTCTAGTATTCAAATATTGAATATATTCTTCTGAAAATGATTTTAAATACCCTTCAAATTTTAAAATTGCTGATTTATTAATCAAGTCTTCTTTTGAGAAAGATAATTCAAACAATTTTTTCAGTCCGTCATATGCAGCTTTATTAAAAAAATCTCTATGCCCATGATCATACAATAACATTGCATATTCTATATAAGAAATACTCAAATTTCCTAATGCCATTTTATTTTCTTTATTTATTTTTAATGCTTTTTTGTAATATTCTATAGATGAACTTATCCTTCCAATGTTTTCAAGTGCATTCCCATAATTAACATACGCATTCATCATTACAGGATATATATATGGCTTATTCTCTTCTCTTAATTCTGTTTTTTCTAATATATTTATAGCATAATTATAATAATATATACTCTTTTTTTCTATATCTTCATTATATTTCTCTACTAGCATTATATCAGAATAAGCTGTTCCTAAAGAATATCCCAACCTTGCTTTAGATAGTTCATCAAAGTCTTCCAATTGTTGTTCAATATCATTAATTAATTCTTTTGTTGCATTTACATTTTTCTCATCATAATATTGGTCAAATTTTCTTGCATATTCTTCTGTTTTTGAATCAAACGGATCTATATATTTTTTCATTATATTCCTTCTTTTCCTATTATTATTTAATTTATATCACATTCTACACGAATTCTCAATCCATTTCGCAGAACTTTACAAAGTTTTCCGTTTTCATCTCTCTCAAAAGAAAAATATTGTCTAGCATTTATAAAATCCACAAGAACATTTTTGCCTTCTAAATCAATTTTATTATTTTTAATGACTAATTCTTCTGTTATTTCTTTTGGAATGCTTAAATCAAATTCTCGTTTTAATATGAACCTAATTAAATATTGATCTTTCATTCCATTTTCATCGTATCCGCCAATAATCACATAATCTACTAAAGCATTAAAAATTTCTTGGTCAAATTCTTCCATTATATCTTTAGATGCCAATAATTCTTTTATCTTTGTTAAACCATCTGAAATAGACTGTTTATCTTCTTGTAGTAGTTGTAACTGCTCTATT
>CALVQZ010000057.1 GCA_944358275.1 uncultured Bacilli bacterium | reverse complement strand
TGTGTATCTTGGGGATGCTCCAAAAAGATATGTTGTAGTAGCAGAACTTGTGTAAACACTACTATGGGGTAGTGTTTTTTACTATGTGAATATTTGGTTTAAATATTATATTTGTATGCTTTATGGTGTCACTAAATTGTAATAAATACATATTTTATAATGAGGTGAAATATGTGTATAATGATTCTATAAAAAAGGTAGTAGTAGATGCTGGACATGGGGGTGCGGATCCTGGTGCTTCAGGAAATGGTATTATTGAGAAAGAATATAATTTGAAGATATCTAATTATATATATGAAAGATTAAAGGAACTTGGTATTCCTGTTACAATTACTAGATCAACTGACGTTACATTAAGTCCGACAGAAAGAGTAAATAAGATACTTAGTGCTTATGGTAATAGTGGAGATGTTATAGTGTTATCTAATCACTTGAATGCAGGAGGTGGGGCAGTTAAGTTGTCAATCAAAAAAATGAGCATTAATTACTTTGCTCATTTTCTTCTATTTGGATGAATTCTTGTTCATATACAATAAAATTGTCTATGTTGTTTTTAGGTATTTTAAATTTAGGTTTTCTAGGATCACCATTTGGTTGTTTTCCTTGATTGAAGTCACTTAGCACATTCCGAAAGTTAATTCTATTTAATTCAATAATATACATTTTTATGAATTTTACAGAGTTCTTCATCCTTTTACAATAACTTAATTCATCAAATGGTTTATTTTTAGGCCATTCATTTTTTTCTTTCAAATAATTTGCTCTAAATCTAGTTGCTTCATAGTCTTTTTCGACACTATCTTTTACTGTATTATGTTCATAAATAATATACCAAAACTTATCATATTTGTTAATACATTCGATAAAGTTCTTTTGGTCATTACCTGGTGCTTCTTTCTTAGTAATATCACTTGCTTTTAAGTCACCATAGAAGTTTTCTTCTCCGAACCATAAATCAAAATCAAGTTCACCTTCTTTTTTATGAGAACTTCCTACATATAGTATTTTACTTTCTAAACATTTTTCTTTTATAAAATTATCAATTTTAAATTCTAAATACCAACCAGGCCATTCAGTTTCTTTCCATTTGTTCCATTTGTTTTCATACATTTCTGGTATAGCAACTTTTGCACTTATCCATTTGCCAAAATAATCGTTATCATTAAACATTGCAAATATATTAAATAAATCATTGTTATATTCTCTTAGATTTCCATCTAAATAATCTTTAAATTTAATATATTTAATCGCTACTAATTCGTTCTTGTTCCTATCTTTTCTTTTAAATGTACCATCTTTCATAGCTTGGTATAGGTCATTGGTATAAACATGAGCAGCAGATGAGTTCATTTTTTTCTTTATATATGAATCTTTAATAAATTCAGTAAATATGATATTGCTTTGATAATGATATACTCCAATAAATCTTACATTGTAATTTGGTTTATCGTTATAATACTCAATAATATCTTTATACCATTTTTTTAATTGCATTCTTTTTTTATAAATTGGGTGCTGACCATTTCCACCCATATATGTTATTGCAGCTAATAATAAAACTTCAACTTTATTTCTGTGTCTATAACATAGTAGTTTTTTATTATTAATTTTTTCTATATAACAATTATCTTTACCAAGTATGTTTTCAATGTTTTTAATCATTTCAGAAATAGATAATGGTTGATCACTATTTATATCTAAACTTAAATCACTTCTTAATTGTTCGCTTTTTAAATTTGCCATGTTTTACCTCCTATAATCATTATATATCAATTTAATATATAAATCTATTATAACTATAAAATTTTTCGCTTAAATTTGCAAAATATGCTAGCTTTCTATAAAAAAGTATAGTATAATATATATTGTGGTGATAGTATGAAGAAGAAATTTAAGTTTATAGATTTATTCGCAGGTATTGGTGGTTTTCATCAAGCAATGGAACAATTAGGTGGTGAATGTGTATTTGCATCTGAAATTGATAAATATGCTATTGAATCATATAAAGAAAATTACGGAATTGATTCTAACATAAATATTAGGGATATAGATGAAAAGGATATTCCACAACATGATGTTTTATGTGCTGGATTTCCATGTCAAACATTTTCTAAGGCTGGAAAGCAAGATGGATTTAAAGATGAAACAAAAGGTACTTTGTTTTTTGAAATTGAAAGAATTTTAAAATACCATAAAACAAAATATATTATTTTAGAAAATGTAAGAAATCTTGTATCACATGATAGTGGTAATACATGGAAGACTATTTATAATCATCTAACTAAACTTGGATATAGATTAACAAAAGAACCGATTATTATAAGTCCACATCAATTAGGTATACCTCAATTAAGAGAAAGAGTAGTTATTCTTGGTATTTATGATCCGGAAAATACAAACAAGAATTTAGAAATAGAACTTCCTGAATTAATAAAAAAAGATGATAATGATATTGCAAGCATCTTAGAAACAAAAAAAGTATCTAGTAAGTATTATATTTCAGACTATGAAAAAATGGTTTTAACAGCTTGGGATGAGTTCTATAAGGGAATAAAAGAAACTGTTATTGGTTTTCCAATATGGGCTGTATATTTTAATGGATTTACTAAAACTGAAGATTTGCCTGAGTGGAAATTAGACTTTATAAATAAAAATATAAATTTATATAAAAATAATAAAGAATTTATAGATGAATGGTTAAAGAAATACAATTATTTAAAAGATTTTTCTCCAACACATAAAAAGATGGAATGGCAAGCTGGTGATAG
>CALVQZ010000056.1 GCA_944358275.1 uncultured Bacilli bacterium | reverse complement strand
AAAATTTTAAAAATTGTTAAATCATCAAAACAAAATTTAACTTTTGTTCAAGTATAAACTCTTTTTATTTATAATTTATGAATATCCTTTATATTTCTTAATTATTGCATTTGTTATTCTTTCACTTGCACGCCCATCACCATATGGATTTGATGCTTTACTCATTTTAATATATTCTTTTTTATCTGTTAGTAACTTTATTGTTTCTCTATATATATTTTCTTCATTTGTTCCTACAAGTTTTAAAGTCCCAGCTTCAATTCCTTCTGGCCTTTCTGTAGTATCTCTTAATACTAGTACAGGTTTTCCTAAACTTGGAGCTTCTTCTTGTATTCCGCCACTATCAGATAATATTATGTATGATTTGTTTTGAAAATTATGAAAATCAAATACTTCTAAAGGTTCAATCAATTTTACCCTGGTTGAATCATTAAAAATTTCATTGGCAACTTCTCTTACCTTAGGGTTTTTATGTATTGGATAAACTACTTTAACATCTCCTATTTCATCTAATACTCTTTTAATCCCTTTGAATATATTTTTCATAGGTTCTCCTATATTTTCCCTTCTATGAGCAGTAAGTAAGATCATTCTATCATTACCAACCCAATCAAATATTTCATTATTATAATTTTCTTTAACTGTTGTTTTCATAGCATCAATTGCTGTATTTCCTGTCACATAAATCATACTCTCATCAATATTTTCTTTAAGTAAGTTTTTTTTGCTTAATTCAGTTGGTGCGAAAAACATATCCGTCAGACAATCTACCATTTGTCTATTCATCTCTTCGGGAAATGGAGAATACTTATCATCTGTTCTAAGACCTGCTTCGACATGTCCAATATCAACTTGATTATAGAAAGCAGCTAATGCACCTGCAAATGTAGTTGTCGTATCGCCATGAACTAAAACTATATTTGATTTTAGTTCCTTTATAATTTCTTCAAGTCCTACTAATGCTCGTGTTGTAATATCAGTTAGTGTTTGCCCGTTTTTCATAATGTTTAAATCGTAGTTTGGTTTTATATCAAATGTTTCTAAAACTTGATCAAGCATCTCTCTATGTTGTGCAGTAACACACACTATGCTTTCTATTTCTTCTCTACTTTCTAATTCTTTTACTAGTGGAGCCATTTTAATAGCTTCTGGTCTAGTTCCAAATATACTCATTACTTTTATCTTATTCATTGGTTTTACTCCTGTCATATATTTTATTTAAACACATCTAACTTTCAATTTTACTTATTCTTTATATAATTCAATTTGTAAGTAGCTTCATATTCAAAATAATAAATAAGCAAATATTAGATTTTAGTTTTAAATAGTACTATTTTTAAATTACTTTGAATATCATAAAAATACTTTTTAAATTTACAAATTTATTCTTATATTTTCTACTGTATGTTTGGCACCTTCATCCATATCTGTAAGTGCTTGCCATCCTAAACTTTCAATTTTTTTAGAATTTAAACTTGAATTATCCATCGGATTAAATGACTGTTTTTCAACTTCATTTGGTATATCATATTCTACTTTTATGCCACCTGCTTTAGCGAATGATTTTGCCATTTCAGAAATTGTCACTATTGAATCTTTGTTAGAAATATTATAAGCTTCCCCATTTTTACCATTTATTAAAACTGTAATTATAGCAGTAGCACAATCTATAGAATAACAATATGATCTTAACTGAGTTCCACTACTTTTTAATATTATTTGCCCACCAATAGCTGCTTCTCTAGCAAACAATGATGCAACTCTCGTGTCTTTTTTTGTTGCTGTAGGTCCATAAATATGCCCAGGCCTTACAATTACACTTTCTATACCATATTCGTTAGAATATGAAATACACAAAGTCTCTGCTGCTCTTTTAGCAACTGGATAACAAGATCTAACAGATAAAATATCTACGAACCCATAATTGTCTTCTGTATGCGATTCGATTGTGGCCTTCTTTCCATACACTTCACTAGAAGATATATACAAAATACGCCTACATTCCTTATCAAGAGCATAATCAAATATGTTTTTTAGCCCAATTATATTTGCTGTCATTGTTTCAACTGGCTCTTTTAAATATAAATCTGGACTAGAATTACTTGCTGCATGTATAATATAGTCAAACACTATATTACTATTTATAGGTTCATTTGCATCATAATTTACATAAAATAAATTTTCTCTGTTTTCAAATCTTTCATAAACAGAATTTTTGTTTCTTGAAGCTGCATATATATTTATATTTAAGTAATATTTTTCATTCAAAGTCAGCAAAACATCAATTATTGCTGATCCTATCATTCCTGTTGAGCCAGTAACAAGAATTTTACAATTATTTAATTTACTATAGTTTGGAATTATTTCTATTGCGCTTAATAAATCACTCACATATCCATTTGAATACTTCATACTATCCTCCAGTTATTTCTATTTTTTATCTTCTAATTTTAGATAGGCTTTAAAAATATCTAAATTTTCTTTTGTCGTTAATTTAATATTTCTTTCTGAACCTGCCGCAAAATATAATCTTTCTCCTAATTCTACCATCATAGTATTCGTATATGATGAACCAGAAATACCAATATTTTCAGCAAATGCTTTATGATAAGCCCAATTTAATTTTTCTAACTTATACGCCTGTGGTGTTACCATTCTTCTTAGTTTTTCTCTTGGTATATATTTTGTTGTAGATATTTCGTCGTCAATTAAGAAAATTTGTTCATTATAAGGCATAGATGAAATTCCATTACCATACTTTTCACATTTTATTATCACATCTGAAAGAATGTCTTCATCAACTAATGGCCTTACACCATCATGAATGATAATTGTGTCATTAGGACTACACTCATCTATAAGATTAAACACACCATTTCGTATAGATTCTTGCCCTGTTTCTCCTCCTGCTACAATCCATTTTAGTTTCGTTATATTGTGTTGCTTAGCATATTTTTTTAAAGTTTCTTGCCAACCATCAATACAAACTACTTCGATTGCATCTATTTGTGGATGTTTTTCAAAACTTTCCAAAGTATATATAATAACTGGTTTATCATATATATTTACAAATTGTTTGGGTATTTCAAGTCCCATTCTTTTACCACTGCCACCTGCAATAATCAATGCTATATTTGCCATATTAAAACTCTCCTTATAATCACATTTATTTTTATATACACTAAACATTTTTGTTTAATATCTTACCATGTAATACTAATTTAAAATTCTATTTTTTATATTATTCTTTCTCTTTATTTTTACTTATCCCCTTAAAATCATATATTACACTAGTATTCAATACAAACACTACAACTATAGATAATAATACACCATATATTATATATCCTAAATATCTATCTTTTAATACATATATTATAGAAGCTATAGCAAACAATAAATCAACTAAATAAATTATACATACTGTTTGTCTAACTGAGAATTTCTTGTTTAATAGTTGATGATGTATATGGAATTTATCTGCTTTTGCAATGCTTTCTCCTTTTATTGTTCTTCTTATTATTGCAAAAATTGTGTCTAATATTGGTATAGCAAGTACAAATAATGGAACAATAAATGATGTTAAAGTTACATTTTTAAATCCAAGTAATGCTATTACAGATATCATAAATCCCATAAACATACTTCCTGAATCTCCTGCAAATATCTTTGCTGGATTAAAGTTATGAACTAAAAAGCCTAATGTTGAACCTAACATAACAAACGAAAGAACAAATTCGAGTCCAAATTTATTTTGCATAGTTGCTATAATTCCTATTGTAAGAAAGTATATTGAACTTATTCCTCCTGATAATCCATCTAGTCCATCTATTAAATTTATACAGTTTATACATCCTAAGATAAAGAATATTGTAAAAGGATAAGCCATTATACCAAAGTCTAAGTAAATACCAAATGCACTTATTTCTTTTAATAATATATTTCCATATACTGCTATTATTGTTGCTGCTACTAATTGTCCTCCAAATTTAACTGATGGCTTTAATTCTACTATATCATCTACTATTCCTGTTAAAATAATTATAAAACTTCCAATTAGTATAGAGTTCATCTGTGAACTATGTGTCCCAAATAACATGTAACCTAGTAAAAAGCCTAAAAATATTCCAAGACCACCTAATCTAGGTGTTGGTTTTGTATGTATATGTCTTTCTCTTGGCATATCTACTGCACCTATTTGTAATGCTAATTCACATATAAATGGCATTATTATTGCTACAAACACAAACGGAATAACTATTATTAAAACTATCTTTGATATCAATTCTATTGACATAGTACCACCTAATCCAATTTCTATTATTTATTATATCAAAAAGAAGAATGTTTATCTACTATTTATATATTTTTATTTAATTTTTCTTCGTCCCAAATTGTAATACCAAGTTCTATTGCTTTGTTGTATTTACTTCCTGGGTCACTTCCTACTATTACAACATCTGTTTTTTTAGATACAGATGATGTTACATTACCACCATTTGCCTCTATTATTTCTTTTATTTCATCTCTTCCTTTAGATAGAGTTCCTGTTATTACAAAAGTTTTTCCACTTATATTTGGGTTGTTAGTTATTTCTTTGCTATTTAAGTATGTCATATTTATACCTAATTCTTTTAGTTTGTTTATTTGATTTATATTTTTTTCTTCACTAAAATATTTGATAATATTCTCTGCAATTATAGGACCTATATCACGAATATTACTTAGTTCTTCTTTTGTTCTATTCATAAGATTATCTAAAGTTACATAGTATTTTGCTAATACTTTTGCTGTTTTTTCACCAACTTGTCTAATACCTAATGCAAATAGTAATTTTTCTAGTGAGTTATTTTTTGAGTTTTCTATTGCTTCTAACATATTATTGACACTTTTTTCCCCATATCCTTCTAATTCCATTATTGCTTTTTTATATTTATCTAGTTCATAGATATCACTTATATTAGAAATATATCTTAAATTGTATAAATCTTCTATTATTTTTTCACCTAGTCCATCTATATTCATTGCATCTCTTGATACAAAATGCACGAGTGTTTCTATTTTTCTTGCAGGACAATGCTCATTTTTACAAAAGTAGTCTGCTTCATTTTCTTTTTTTACTAAAAATGAGTTACATATCGGGCATTTTGTTATCATTTCGAATTCTTTTTCTGTACCATTTCTTCTTTCTTTTTTTGGACCTAGTACAGCAGGTATTACATCTCCTGCTTTAATTATAGACACTATATCGCCTATTTTTATATCGTGTTCTTTTACATAATTTTCATTGTGTAATGTTGCTCTTCTTATAGTAGAACCTTGTACTAAAACAGGTTCTAATACTGCATTTGGTGTTACTTGTCCTGTCCTTCCTACTGTAAATATTATGTCAGTAAGTTTAGTAAGTACTTCTTGTGCTGGAAATTTATATGCAGTAGCCCATTTAGGATATTTTGCTGTAAATCCTAGTTCTTTTTGTTCATTTATATTGTTGACTTTTATTACAACACCATCTATTTCATATGGTAATTTGCTTCTATTTTCTGTTTGATAATTTATAAATTCCATAACTTCATCTATGTTATCTACTAATCTATTATTTGGGTTTGTTTTAAAGCCTAATTTTGTCATAAAGTTTAATGCCTCATCGTGTGTTTTAATGTTATAATCTTCTGGATTTGGCAAATGATATATAAATGAATCTAATTTTCTTTTTGCTGCTATTTTTGAATCTAGTTGTCTTACTGAACCAGCTGCTGCATTTCTTGGGTTTTGAAATGGAACATCACCATTTTCAATTCTATTTCTATTTATACTTTCAAATACACTTTTACTCATATAAATTTCTCCTCTTACTTCTATATCTATTTCTTCTTTTAGTTTTAGAGGTATAGTTTTTATAGTCTTTACATTTTCTGTTATGTCTTCTCCTATAACTCCGTCTCCTCTTGTAGATGCACTTATAAGATGCCCTTTTTCATAAATTAAAGATACTGATAAACCATCTATTTTAAGTTCACACTCATATTTTGGATTAAATCCTTCTTTTTTTATTTTTTCATCAAAATTTCTAACTTCATCTTCATTAAATACATTGCTTAGTGACATCATTGGTATTTTATGTGCTATTTTTTTAAACTCATCTAATACTTTTCCACCTACTCTTTTAGTTGGTGAATCTTCTCTAATATATTCTGGATATTCTTTCTCTAAATCAAATAGTTCTCTTAAATATTTATCATATTCTTGGTCACTTATAGTAGGATTATCTAATGTATGATAGTTATAATCTGCTTCTTTTATAATTTCTACCAATTCATCTATTCTGTTTTTGATATTCATGTTATCACCATAATAATTATACATTGTTTTTTTGTAATAATCAAAAAAAATAGATATTTTTTATCTACTTTTTAAATTACTATTTTATTACCAAAATATCAATTCTTTATCTTCATTATTTATATATCTTTTAGCTGCTACTACTAATCTTAAATATAATTTATCGTTTTCTAAATAGCTTTTTACAAAGTTTTCTAATGTTATTTTAACTTGTTTATTTTTAACAAATCCATAAATAAATTCTTTTTTCTCAAGTAAAAGAGAAATTAACTCCTCTATATTTATTTCAACTATATCTTTTACTTCTTCTTTATCAAATTCTTTAAAATCAGTAGCACTTATATCAAGTGGTAATAAGAAAATATGTTGAAATTCTCTTATAATATAGTTTTCATTTACTGTAGTAGATACTTGTCTTATTCCAAGAGAAAATAATTTCTCATATTTTACATATAATCCTGTTTCTTCTTTTATTTCTCTTATTCCATTTTCTATTTTTTCACCACTTTTGTAGTGCCCTCCAACTGTTATTTCTATTAAATCTTTGTCATGTAAATCATTATGTGAATGATTCTTTATTTGAAAAAACATTGTTTTCTTCTTGGGATTTATTATTTGACAAGTAAATACATCATGCCATAAACCTAATTTATGCACAAGTTTTTTTTCACATACTCCTATATGCTCATGTTTATCATTATATACATCTAAATATTCCATATCTCATCGAGCAGACTAACTCGACTTACACCTCTTTCTTCTTAGCAAAAGGCTAGTCTATTCCTCACACAAAACCATAAGTGTCCTAATAAGGCATGCATCTTAATATATTTTTCATTCATTTAATACATACTAATGATACTATAAGAATGTACAAAAAGTGGAAAATAAAAAATATTATCAATACATTCGATCTTTTTTCTACCATAGTGTTTAAATTCATAAAAGAACGACTTAGTCATTTTCTTTTAATTAAATATAAGTTTTACATTTATTATTTCATCATAAAGTTGTGTTTCAAAGTTAACACTTTCAATCATCGCTGAATAGTTTATACCTTTATTTAACTCTTCTAATAGTTCTTTACTATAATATCTTGGAACATATCCTAAATGATAACTTGTTCCATTTTCTTTATAAATTACTTTAATTGCATTTTTATCAGTATTATTAGTAGTATCAGGTTCTAGATAAATTTTTTTGTTTATCTTTAATAAATTTTTGCACTTATCTATATCTTTACAATGTCTAGTACCTGCAACATCAAATTGTAATTTGTTAGAAGAAAATGGTAATACAAATTCATAACTATCTGTAATACTTCTTCCTTTTGTTGCTTTTAATATTTCAAATTCGCTAGAATGTATATTTAAGTTATAACAATTAAGTAATTCTAAATAATCCGGTCTATTTACATTTGGTAATCTTGTAGATATATTTGTAAATAATGTTTTACTTTCATATGTTTTTTTTAAATCTTCAAATCCGGGGTAATAATTAAAACCTACATTTTTAGCTTCATCCAATTCTGGATTTATATAGTTAAATTTATAGTTATCTTTTTCTTTTAAAAGGGTTCCAATTTTATATCTTCTTCTTGTTAGAGGTTCTTTCCATATCAACCACAATTCTTCCATTATTATATCACCTCTTTATACTCAATAATATGTTTTTTCTTGTTATTACATATTTAATAATATATTTCTTATGTTCTTCATCCAATAATTGATTTGGTATTTTGTTAACTAAATCGTTTATAATGTCGTCAGTTAAGATATTTAATTTTTTAATTTCTGGTAAAGTAAGTTCAGGATAATTTATAACAAGATATTCTATCAATTCAAAATGTTTATATTGTTTTTTATTATATTCTTTATATATGATACACTTACTTCTTTTTATATATGCATCAAAACTTCTTTTGCCACTATAGTATTTTTTTGCATTTTCTATGTTTTTAAATTCTCTTAATAGACTATCACCATTATCATATAGTGGTGACATTGAATATTTTCCATTGGTTTCTGTGATACCCCAATTTTCTTCATGTCTATCTTGTTCACCTATTAGCGAATCAAAAATCATTATTTTTATAAAATCTTTAAAAAGATTCTCATTTATTTCATCTAATACATTTTTAATATTAGATATTGTATAATACATTTTTCTTTCATTACTATTTTTGTTTAAGTATGCAACAATATCGGTGTGCGGTGATATAAATGAATCTGAAAAATAATAATTTAAAACTCCTATTTTATCATCACTATCTTGTGCTAATTCTATTTTAGCACATTTGTATCCTAGTATTTTTGCTATTTCATATGCTATTTTTTCTGAACATGCTTCACTGCAAATATAGTCATCTCTTTCATATTTAAACATTGCCAGTTTTTCATCATTGTCTTTTACTAAAATTTTTTTTCGTGAACCTCTTACTATTGGTTCGTTTTGAACAAATTTAAAATCTTTGGGCACTTTTTTTATATCATACTTTGTCATAAAAGTCCATTCCTTTCATTTAAGAAACTCATTGATATTTACATTTAATCCCACAATTTACTACTATATTCACCTTTATCTATTTGTTCTTTTATGTAGTTTACTACACTTTCTTTATCTTCTTTGTATGTTACACCTACCCATTTAGATATTGTGTTTAGCACTTCTACATCGCAATAATTTTCATCTATACCTTCTTTTAATACATCAGGTATTAAGTATTCACATTTTTCTATATTATCTTTATTGTCTATTAAGAATTTTTCAAATTTACTTTCTATATAATTGAATATATCTTTACTAAATGCCATCATATTCATAGATACTCTTGTATCTTCTTCTATTTTAAATTCTTTATCATTGTTTAATGGTTTAGCTATAATGTCATTATTTATCTTTTCTATTGAGCATTCTTTAATATCTGTTAGTTTATTATTACTATCTACTTCACATACTCCTCTTTTTACTGAACCATTTTCTGTTAGAGTGTTTATAACTTTATATCCAACTAAGCCAAAATGTTCTTTGTCAGTTTTATTCATTGTGTTTAGGAAGTTACTAACTACTTTAAATGCATCATTACCATAGAAATCATCTGCATTTATTATTACAAATGGTTCATTTATTACATCTTTTGCACACATTATAGCATGTGCTGTTCCCCATGGTTTTACTCTATTTTCTGGTACTTTAAATCCTTTTGGTAAATTATCTAATTTTTGAAATACATACTCTACTTTTATTTTTCCTTCTATTCTATTTCCTATTGTTTCTCTAAATATATCATAGTTTTCTTTTTTTATAATAAATACTATTTTATTAAAACCATTTCTTATAGCGTCATATACTGAATAATCAATGATAAATTCATTGTTTGGACCAAATGGTTCTAATTGTTTTAATCCTCCAAATCTACTTCCCATTCCTGCAGCTAAAATTAGTAATGTTTTGTTCATATTTTCCTCCTATTTTTTTATTATTTTCATCAATATATTTATAATTAAGTGAATTACTACTTGTAATTACACTTTTTTCTAAATCTTTACGAGTATTTTTGCAATAGTTTTCTCATTTTTCTATTTCTAAATCTAATACTTCTATCACTTCTACTTTTTTATTAACTTATCTTTTTTAGTCCTTTGTATGTTGTAAGTATCTTTTTTATACCTATTGGACTTTTAAATGCAATTGTAGCAATGCTTTTTTGAATTGTTACAACTATTCCACTTCCATAAGAATTATGTTCTACATGGTCTCCTACTTTCAATTCTAAGTCTTCTTCGTTAAAGTTATCTTTTCTATTTATTCTAATTTGCATTTTATTTTTTTCTTCAAATAATTTTTCTACATCATCAGAATTTATTTCTTCTATAAATCTACTTGGTGCATTTATTTGTACTTGTCCAAATAATATTCTACTTTTTGCATTTGTTAGATAAAGCACTTTTTTAGCTCTTGTAATTGCTACATAAAAAAGTCTTCTTTCTTCTTCTAACTCTGCATCATCATTCATCGAATTATTATGTGGAAATAATCCTTCTTCAAGTCCAGTTACAAATACTACATCAAATTCTAAACCTTTTACTGCGTGCATAGTCATAAGTGTTACTACTTCATCATCATCTTTTACTTCTTTTACATCGCTTATTAGTGATATTTCTATTAAGAATTCTTCAAGTGTAGCTCCTGGATTATAGTCTTCAAAGTTTTTTGCTATAGATTTAAATTCTTCTAAGTTTTCTAATCTCGCTTCATTTTCTATTGTTTTATCTAATTCGTATTCTTCTCTTAAACCGGATTTTTCTAATACTAGTTCTATAAATTCTACAAATGATTTATCTTTCATTTTTTCGTTTATGTCTAGTATTAAATTTTTAAATGCTAGTTCTTTCCCACTTTCTATTGTGTCAAATATACTTTTATTGTTTTGGTTTGAAAGTGTTTCTAACCTTTCAATAGTTTTTGCGCCTATACCTCTTTTGGGAGCATTTATTGCTCTTAATAAACTTACATCATCATCTTTATTGTTTATTAGTCTTAAGTATGCAACTAAATCTTTTATTTCTTTTCTATTAAAGTATGCATATGAACCAACTACTTTATATGGAATGGAATTTTCTATGAATCCTCTTTCTAACGATTGTGATTGTGCATTTGTTCTGTAAAGGACTACCATTTCTTTTAAAGAGACGCCTTCTTCTTCTTTAAAGTATTTTATTTGATTTATTATGTTTAATACTTCATCTTTTTCATCGTAACATCTCATATATTTTATTTTAGCGCCTTCACTATTATCAGTCCAAAGATGTTTATCTTTCTTTTCTTTGTTATTTTTTATAACACTATTTGCTGCTTCTATGATTCTTTTTGTAGATCTATAGTTTTGTTCTAATAATATCACTTTTGCATTATCGTAGTCTTTTTCAAAGTTTAGAATGTTTTTGAAGTTTGCACCTCTCCACGAATAAATACTTTGACATTCATCTCCAACGACACATATATTTTTATGCTTTGCACTTATCATTTTGCTAAGTAGATATTGTGCTTCATTTGTATCTTGATATTCATCTATAAAAATGTATTTGTATCTATCTTGGTATTTTTCTAACGCATTTTTATCTTTTTTAAATAATTCTATTGGCATTAGTAATAAATCATCAAAGTCAACTGTACTATTTCTTAACAATTTTTCTTGATATTTTTCGTATATTTTTGCTACATTCTCATCGAATTCTGTTCTTGTATACATCTTATATTTTTTAGCATCTATTAGTTCATTTTTAGAACTACTAATCTTATGTTTTATTGATTTTGCAATATACTTTTTATCATCTAAATTCATTTCTTTTATAATTTTTTTTATAACTGAAATGCTATCTGATTCATCTAGTATTGTAAAACTTCTATTTAAATTAAAAAATTCATAATTTTCTTTTACTATTCTTAGTCCAAATGAGTGAAATGTAGATATTTGCATATTTTTTACATCGTCACCAATTATTTTTTCAAGTCTAGTTTTCATTTCTTTTGCTGCTTTATTGGTAAATGTTATTGCAAGTATTTCCCATGGTTTTGCTTTTTTTTCTTCTAGTAAGTATGCGATTTTATGCGTTATTACTCTTGTTTTTCCACTACCTGGTCCTGCTAATATAAGTATGGGCCCATCTGTTGTTTTTACTGCTTCTTTTTGTATTTCATTTAATGCATCTATATTCATAATTACTCCTTAATATATTATTCTTTATTTTATTATTAAATTCCCCTATAAATAATTTTATCATATTAAAAAAAAATAGTTAATAAATTATCAACTATTTTCTAATGTTACATCTAATTTTACTTTTATTTCTTTAACATTGTTATCTCTTAATACTTTTAACTTTATTGTATCTCCTACATTATATTTATATAATTCAGCTCTAAAGTATGCGATGTTTGTAACTTCTACATCGTTAATAGCAAGTATTACATCACCCTTTTCCAAATTAGCTACATCTGCCGGTGTATTTTTAGATACTTCTACTACTACTACACCTTCATCTATATCACTATCTAGTATAATACCATTTTTATATAATTGATACTTACTACTTGCATCTAGCATACTAACGCCTAAAACAGGTCTTTCTATCTTTTCTCCATTTTCAAGTTTTTCTGCAATTGTTTTTACAAGTTCAATTGGTATTGCAAATCCCATACCTTCTATTTCGCTTTGTGAAAGTTTTAATGAATTTATACCAATTACTTCACCATTTATGTTTGCAAGTGGTCCTCCACTATTACCTGGATTTAAGGCCGCATCTACTTGTAATACTTCCATTACATATTGACTACTTACTGTCACAGTTCTATTTTTTCCTGACAAGATTCCTTTTGTAACACTACCCATATATGTTTTTCCTAAAGGGGACCCTACTGTGAATACTGTGTCACCTATATTTGATTCATCGCTGCTTCCTAGTGTTGCAACTTGTAGTACAGCATCTTTATCAACTCTTAAGACTGCTATATCAGAATAAGAATCCTCTCCTAATAATGTAGCATTGAATACTCCACCTTCTATATTAGTTATTTCTATTTTTTCGCTTTCATCGATTACATGCTGATTTGTTAAAATATAACCATATTCATCATCTTCTTTATATACAAATCCACTGCCACTTCCTGTAGCTGTTCCATTTTTTAATGATTCGATGTACACGACTGAATCATATATTTTATCTACAGATTCTTTTATAGTGTCTGTCTCTGTTATAGTTACTTCTTTTACAGTCTTATCTACTTCTACTATTTTCTCATCAAATACACCACATGCATTAAGTGTAAGTATAGTTGATATTACTCCTATTATAAGAGTTACAATAATTGTTAATATGTATTTTGTTTTTTCTTTCATAATTCCTCCCTTGACATTAAATAATATATCACAAAAATTATGGTAATATTATAAAAAAATATGTGTAAAATATGTGAATTACTTTATTTTATAAATATATTCTGTATTTCTAACTTTTACTACTAAATTTATTTCAGTAGCATCTCTTAAGTTTTCGCTTACTGCTAAATAAATTTCATTTTCTTTATAATTTTTAGGTGTTATATCACTAATCTTTTGATTATAAGTATTACCATTATATTTGTATGTTATTATTGCATTTTTATTTATAAAATCTGTAAATGAACTATTTCCTGTAAAACTATAATTTAATAATAATACGATACCATAAGTATTGATTATATATTTTGTTTTACCATTTACACTATATGTAAATTCATTTTGTAAATCATAGTTAGATATATTTAACTTAGTTCCTTTTAACTCTTTATAATCTATTATTAAGTCTTGATTTAAAGATTTATTTACTGTAGTTGAAGTTATATCTATATTTTCTGGATTTATTATTGTTCTATAATATATAGCAGAAATTTGTGAATTTTTTACTTTTAGTTTATCTGCATATCTAATAATCATTTCATGATCTATATCTTCATCTTTAATTATATAAACTGCAATATAATTCTTTTCTTCTTTTGATATTTTATTGTTGTTATAACCAGTACCAATATCAGTAAAATATTCATAATGATTAGTTGTAGGCATATATATTTTACCATTTACTTCAAGTCTTAGATTATTTAGAGTAATTCCTCTTTCTTCTTCTTTTTCATTTTCTATATTAAACATTACAATTAGATAACTATTATCTCCTTTAAATAATAAATCTCCTTTGTAATCCTTTTTTGTTAGATATGCTCCTTCTATTTTTAAGTTAAAATCATCTAAATCTATTATTTCACCAATTTCATATCTTTTATTTTCAATAATATTTTTTGCAATAAAAGCACTTGGAATTACAATAAATATGAGAAATAATACTATTATTATCATAAACTTATTTTCATAGAAAAATGCTTTTAGTTCTTCTTTTTGCATTGCTAGTTGCATCTTTACTTTGCTTGAATCAAACCCGGTAGATATTTCTATTTCTTCATCATCGTCCGTATCTATCTTAAGTTCATGTAAGTCTTCTACAAAATTAAATTTTTTTACATCAAATCCTAAAGTCCTTATCAGTGAAAATCCTACTATAATAATCTGAATTATGATTGATATAAACCATACATCTCTTATTATTCTTGAAATTCTAGGATCTATTCCTTCAAGTATTATTGTACTTATTATTACTCTTGATATTATACATATTGCTATAAAGGCAATATAAAATATAAAACCTACAATATAAAATAGTATTGGTTTATCTTTTTTATTAAATAAAACTATTATGGATGTAAATGCAAATATTAGAACCACAGAAAATATAATCATTGAAAAAGAAACAGTATCACTTATCAATGTTTCACTATCTATAAATTGTCTAGTATCCACATATTCATTGAAAAAATCTAACGCATTTAATGATTTAAAAAATATAAATGTGGATAATAGTAATATTAAAAAATGTATTAATCTAAAGTTCCTAATTAAAAATGCATATGGTCTTCTTATAATCATATAAATCACCCTTATTATTATAATTTATATTATACTATAGAAAATAATAAAAAAAAAGATTTTAATGCATTTCTCTAGTTGCATATTTCTTTTTTTCATCTAACATATATTGCGTAATTCTAGTTTCAACTTCATCTAGTGAATCTTTAGATAAATTAGAAATTACAATAAGTTCTTTTACTGTATCTATCAAAACTTTTCCCCATATGATTCCTGAATTTATTTTTAAATCATTAAACATTTCTGGAGTTACTGCGTAGAAAAAGTACCCAAATAATAATCTTTTTCTTGCTAGTAATAATCTTTTATCAGTAAGTACTAATACAAAAGTATTAGGTATAGTTATAGATGCATTATTTTTTTGACCAGCAAATGCATACAATATCCTTTCATCTAGATTTATATGTTTATCCATAACTTTACAATGTTCTTTTACTCTAAATGCGATTGTTCCTTTATGTTTTTTTAAAAATTTTAAAACTTCTTTATAACTTTTCATAACTGCCTCCTACAATTTATTTTTATTTAAAAAATCATTCAAATCTTCTTCATTTAAATTTTCCATTTTATAATCAATTACTTTCCCATTTTTAACTACTAATAGTGCTGGTATGAACCATTGTTTATCAAATATTTTGCTGGAACTTTCTAGTTTATCCCAATCATCACTTGAAGTTACGTTTGCCATATTTAAATAATAAACTTTTATTTTTTTATCTGTAGTAGTTTTTTCTAAAATAGAAGTAAACGATTCACAATATTCTTGGTTTGAATCACACATATATATAAGTTTTTTATCATCTGAATTTAATAAAGTAGTGTATTCATCTACATCAATTTTAATAAATGTCTTTCCATTTAATGTATTAGTAGAATAACTAACAAAATTTTTAAGTGCAGAATACTCTTTTATACCACTTATACTGCTAATTTCTTCTTTTCCATTAATAGATATAATAGTAGGAATATCTATCTTTTTTTCTAAAAATGAATTACTAGATTTTAATATATTTATATCACTATCACTAAGGTTACTATAATCAAATTTCTTTATATGTATTCCATATTCTTTTTGTAATTTATCTAAATTTATTTCATAATCATCACAATTTAGACAACTTTCATGATACAAGTATACATAATTTATTTCATCAATGTTATATAATTCTAAATATTCATCAAAATTTATTTTTTCAAAATCGATACTATTGTTATCACTATTATTATTAAAATTTTTTAAAATTATTAACGCTGATAAAATCAAAACTAATATTATTGGTACTGCAACTATTATTTTAAGCTTAAATTTCTTTTTTTTATTTACTTTTTGCTTAGTTTTTTGTTCTTTTTCTACATGAATTTTTTTGTTAGTATTTATATTAGAACTTGTTACTTTTTTATTAGTATTTTTTTTACCTGTTGTTTTTGATTTTATATTGTTCTTACTACTTATTTTTTTAGAACTTTCAGTATTCGTTTTTTTCGTACTATTTATTTTTTTTCTATTATTTTTCTTTTTGCTTACATTTTTTTTCTTAGCTGCTTTCTTTTTTCTTTTTTTCTTTTTATTAGACATTTTTTCACCCCATAAATTCAATTACACATATTATATTTATTTTGTATATATAAGTCAATTATAGAATAAAATTAAGACAAAAAAGCACTACTTATTTTTAGTTAGTGCATTTATTGCTTGTTCCAATTGATTATCGTTATTGTATGTTGGATTTAGTAAATATGAGTCAGATAATGTTACAGGTATTGTTGGTTTTATTCCTTTTTTATCTATCCATTCTTTATTTGGAGTCAACCACTTTTTAGTAGTTATCTTAGCAATACTGCCTTCTAGTACATTTACAACTTCTTGGACTGTACCTTTTCCATATGTTGTATTACCTACTATATCTGAACCCACATTTTCTTTAAAACATGCAGCTAAAATTTCTGATGCTGATGCACTAGAACCATTAACAAGTACTGCAACTTTATAATCCCTATATTCTTCTGTTGTATCATATCTTGCACTAGTAGATGATTTTGCTTCTACATTATATAAAACTGTGCCTTTTTTCATAAACATTTCTAATATAGTAGATGCACTCGATAAATATCCTCCTGCATTATCTCTAACATCTATTACCAAAGAATCTATTCCATCTTGTTCTAATTCTTTTAATTTTGTTGCAAATTGTGAATCTGTATTTGCAGCAAAAATCGAAATTTTTATATATCCTATTTTCTTGCCTTCTACAACAAATTTATTTGTAAATACAGAAGGTATAATTATTTTTTCTGGCTTTACACTGATATTTAAAATTCTTTCATTTCTTGATATAACTAGTTTTATCTCTTCTGATGATTCTTTAATTGCTGTTGTAAAATATGTAGCTTCCTCACCTTTTAATGTTTTACCATCAACTTCTGTAATTATATCATTTTCTTCAATGCCTGATCTTTCTGCTGGTGAATCTTCAGTGACTCCGACTACTAATACTCCTTCTTCTATCGTCAGTACTTCAACGCCAATTCCATAATACTCACCTTTCATTTTATTGTTAAAACTAGTAGATGATTCTTCATCTATATAAGAAGTGTTTTCATCTAAAACAGACAACATTCCAGAAATAGCGCCCTCTATCAATTTTTCTTTATCAACTTCATCGTAGTAATCATCAATTATTTTGTCAAAAACATTGTCAATTTCTTCGATTTTTGAAATATCAATATTTTCCCTTGCGTTATTTGAATCAATAGTATAAATTGCAGATACGCCTGCTAACATGCCAATAAAAATTGAAAAAAACATAACTATCATTATTTCAACTAAGCGTTTATTACTCTTATTCATACAACACCTCTTTATCATATTAAGTATAACATATTTATTTTTTTATTGCTACTTAGAATGTAATAATTTTTGTTTTTATTTTTTTAAAAAAATAACAGAATATACTGCTATTTCATAAGTTCATTTGCAATTACTTGTGAAGATCCTTCGATATAATCTACATTTTTTCCTTTTCTTATTTTAATCAATGTAGCTTCTTTTACTTTTAAGTCTCCTGCTTTTTTAGCTTTTTTGTTCGTTTCATCTTCTGCAATGAATTTTTTATTAAATCCTTTACTTAAATCTACTTTGTAAATATATTGATTTTCCACACCTGCATATTGATTAAATAAATAATCATAGTATACAGCTTCTGGTCCTTCAAAGTCATAAAATAATACATAATATTCATGTGGACTCATTACAAATGTATCATCACCTAATATTTCATAATATTGAATTGATACTTCTTCTTCTGTAGGTTCTTTTGTATTTAGTTTTCTATTACTATTGTTAATCATTACTGTAATAAAATAAAATAATAGGAACACCACTACAACTACAACTAATGTAATTATTATACTTTTTGTACTTTGAGTATATTCATTTTCAACTTTTTGTTTGCTTCTTCTTCTTTGCATTCTATTTGCCATTTCAATCACCCAATACAATTATATAACAAAAAAGAAATAGAAACAATATCTATTTCATAACTGGTATTGTACTTATTGACTTTGCCAAAAGTTTTAAATTTATTTTTTTCTATTTATTTTGTTTCATTTAGTAATTTATCGAAGTTAGAAATATAATTTTTATCTTGAATAACTTTATACTTTCATATTCTTTTTATACTGCTTGTTTATGTGAGATTTTTTAAATTATCTTCTAATAATTCATAATGAAATAATTCTATAGCATTCTCTATTTTTTTCAATCATACATATACATTGGAATATTTCTTTCTGCGTTATTTTCTGCTATATCTAAAAATAAGTTTACTAAATTATTTAAATTTTTAATTTCACACTCATCTAAATAATTTTTAGCAGTTGTAGCATCTAACAAAGTTGGATAATCCCCTTTAAATGTTTTTAATCCCATAAAATCATCTTCACTCTTTGTTCTTTCTAAAATAATCTCTGCTGCTGTATGTCCATGTACTGCCCAATGCATTTTATTTTGAACTGTTTTAAAGAATTTTTGTGTTATTTTTGCTCTAGGATCATAGTCTATAGAAGTTGCATATATATCTAAAATTTTTCTCCAAAATACTTTTTCAGATGACCTTATATCTCTAATTCTAGATAGTAACTCATCAAAATATAAACCTCCACCAGCCTGTTTTAATAACTCATCATTCATGGTAAAGCCTTTTTTCATATATTCAGTTAGTCTTTCATTAGCCCATATTCTAAAATTAGTTCCTACATTTGATCTGACTCTAAAACCAATTGCTACAATCATATCTAAATTATAGTATTTAACATTATACGACTTTCCGTCATTAGCAGTTGTTCGGAATTTCTGAACGACTAAATTATTATTTAATTCTCCATCTTCAAATATATGTTTTATATGTTCTGATATATTTGATTTGCTAGAATTATATAGTTTTACTAATTCATTAAGATTTAGCCAAACTGTATTATTTTCTAATTTTACTTCTATACTATCTTTACCTGTTTTGTTTTTATATATTATGACTTTACCATAATTATTCACTATTACACCTCCATCATAACTGATAAATATATTTTACATCTTTTTCATTGATTTTAATACCAAAATCAATTATATTATCCATTCTCTTTTTTCGTGTCATTTCAGTTAACCAAAACAAGTAGTAAGTCTCATATTCTTCTTTTTAGAATGTATCTGCTTCAATTTCTACACCTGTTTCTCTGTAATAGCATACGGCAGACTATGTCCGCAACCTAACAAGAAGAAAACATAAAAAAAGCAAACCTCCAC
>CALVQZ010000055.1 GCA_944358275.1 uncultured Bacilli bacterium | reverse complement strand
ATGGCACGATTTTAAAGGCAATTCCCAATTTTTATTTTTACACCTTTCCGTTATATTTGTCAACCCCCTGTAGTCAATTCTACGCATCTTTAGGTTATTAATTCTAAAAATAAAAACTTATCTTTCTCAACAACATTTTTATTTTTAATTCCTATAACCCTAAAGATGTTTTTATTAAAGGCAAATTTTTCATTTTCAGAAATTTCAGTTACCTTAATATTAAATTTTTGTTTAAGCACATCAATATAACGATATGCCTCTTGTATATTACTAAATTCAGAATAATTAACTGTACTATCTAGTTTTTTATAATCTAATGTATTATTTTCTTTCATTTCAAAGAATTGTCTTACTTTATATTTTTTTAATTTCAAATCTACAATTTCAATTATAGATTTTTTCTTAACTTTTTTAGAAGTTAATTGTATTGTGTCTATATACTCATTTATAAAATCACACTTTACTTCATAAGTAGTATTATTCCATATATGAGTTAATAGGTTATAGTTGGTATTATTCATCCTCTTATCTATCATCATGCTATCTAAAGCAAATCTAATAGTATGATTAATTTTACCACTATTTAATTTTTGAGCAGTATTACTATCAATAGCAATATAATTTTTTTCTAATGCTAAATATAATTCTAATAAATCAGCAAGTTTTTTTACTAATACTTCTTCCAAATAATCTTCTCTAAAGTATATCTTGCATTCTTTACATTTATAATATAGGTAAGTTTGTCCTGTTTTTTTCTTCGTTCCATTACACGCCAAGATTCTACCACATTTAGGACATACTAATTTTTGCATGAATAAATATTTTTTACTTCTATAATAGTTTCTACTATTTCTTTGAATACTATATTGACACTCATCAAATATTTCTTCAGTAATAATAGGTGGAATTTTACCCTCTATCTCTACAATATCTTTATCTTTAGTATTTTTATGATGTTCCCATACACCATAATATACTTTATTATTTAAAATCTTACATATATTGCAGTCTCTCCATTTCTTTTGTTTAGTTTCTATTTGATTAGTTTTATGATTTTTCTTAGTGTATGTAAAAGGTGGAAAATTTTCAGTTATATATTTGGCAATTTGAGTGTAAGTCATACCTTGTAAACATAACTCAAATATTTTACGAACAATTTCTGCTTCTTCTTCATTTATAGCCCATCTTTTAGTTTTTTCACCATTAATAACTTCTTTTATATAACCAAACGCAGGTTTACCACCAAAATTTCCTTTATTAACAGCACTATCTACACCAACTTGAGTTCTTTCTTGTATTAGTTCACGTTCAAATTGAGCAAAAATACCTAACATTCTAGCGAACATCATTCCTGCTGCACCACTTGTATCAATTTTTTCATATAAAAATTCAATACCACAATTATATTTTTTAGTAATATTAAAAAATTCTTCTAAATCAATAACACTTCTACTAATTCTATCCATCTTAAATGCTAATACTAAATTAAATTTTCTTTTCTTCATATCTTTTAACATTTGTTGATAGGCAGGTCTATTTTCAGTTGATTTTCCACTAATACCCGCATCAGTATAGATTTTATAAACTTCATACCCACGTATTTCACAATATTGTATTAATCTATTTTCTTGTTCTTCTAATGAATGTCCTTCACGTGCTTGGTCAGTAGTACTAACACGTTTATAGATAGCCACAGTTTTTAATTCTTCAAACATTTTTCATCATCTCCTTATTTTAAATTTTCAATATAATTTAGTGAGTTAGTATCTACTCTATTATATTATAGGTATGTATACTAACTCACTTAGATTACATAATCTTAATTATGCAAGATTATTTTCATCTTCATAAAAACTGATAATTTCATGGGTTTTCATAAAGTTAACAACACTTTTATTTACCTTTATATCAGTTGGTCTTATCGGTTTTTTTAAATAGATTTTATCTAATGAAGTACATCTACTTAATGCTACATAAAGTTGTCCATCTTCAAAAGCACCATCTCCTAAATCAATTAATAAAGAATTGTACGTCTTACTTTGTGATCTATGAACAGTAGTTGCCCATGCTAATTTTACAGGAAATTGTTTGAAAGAACCTTCAATATATTCTTCTACTTTTTTAGTTTTCTCATCATAATATGGTTTGAGTTTATCCCAAGTATGTCTTTCAATCTTATAATCTATTCCTCTAATTTTAACAGTGATACTATCATCAGAAAGTGAAGAGATAGTTCCTGCAGTTCCGTTAACCCATCTTCCTTTTTTATCATTTACAACCATAATAATTTGACTGCCTTCTTTTAAACGAAGAAGAACATCAGTAGGTAAATCATTTTCTTTTAAATTACCTTCTAATATACCTGTATAGGTATATTCTTTGCCTTTCAATTCATCTAACTTTCTTTTATTTATGCCATCTGCTATAGGTTTGGTTGATGTGATAGTAATAATATTATCATTAATATCAGGTATTACGACTCTTTTATTAAGCTCATCTAACAAATCTTTTGATTTTTCTCCTTTTCTAACACGATTTAAAAGATTTTTAAAATGAAAATCACTTTGTCTATAAATATGGCCTAATTCATATATTTTAAATTCTCCCTCTTGAAATGCAGGAGTATCATAGAACATAATTCCTCTATAAGTATCTTGTAAATACCTCATAGTTTCTTCCCCTTTAGCAACAGGTGGTAGTTGATATAAATCTCCAAAACCAATAACTTGAATTCCACCAAATGGTAGTATACATTTTCTTCCATTTTGAAGAATTATATTTATTGCTTCAAATAAATCTGCACGTATCATTGATATTTCGTCAAAAATAATAGTATCTATTTCATCAAAAACACCATCATAATGGGTAAACCATTCTCCCAATATTTTATCCTTATACTGTAAACCAAAGTCAAAGCGGAAAGTTGAATGAATAGTTTTACCACCAACGTTAAGTGCTGCAATACCAGTAGGTGAAACCACAAGAACACTTTTAATAGTATGTTCTTTATAATATTTAAGTAATTCGGATTTACCTGTTCCTGCTTTACCTAAAATAAGCATATTATCATAAGTATTTTCCATTATGTTATATATCTTTAGTTGTTCTTCTCCAAGCTGTATAACATTATTACCCATTTTCCCCAAATCATTTATTTCTTTATTTATATTATTATTCATATTCATATCTCCTTTTTCTAAATTATTTAAAGTATTAATTAATGTTTCTTTCATATTCATATCTTCCTTTCTTTTATTACATTAATTTGCTAAACACACTAACCAACATTTTTATTCTTTAATTAAAAGTCATATTCTGTATTATCAGAAACATAATCTTTAAACCATTCTTCAAGCATATCTCTATATGGCTTTTCATCATTAGAAATAGAACTTCCAAAAACACCTTTAAGCATTTCTTCATAAAACTCGTTGTTGCGTTCTATAATCTTATCTACTTCTGATAAATTGACTTGGCAACTTTTAGCATATCTTTCCATATATGCTTTTTCTTTTTCTTTAATTTCTTTTTTTCTTTCTTTCTTAATTTCTTCTCTGAAATACTTATCATCAGAAGTTTCATCATCAAATAAAGTTTTTTGTCTAATGATTTTATAATTGTTTATCATTTTAAACCTCCTACAAATAATCTTTCCCATCTATATTTTAAAGATGAAAGATGAGATCCATCTTAAATTTTCATTTTCGCTAGTGTTTTCACCTCCCAATAAGTTATAAGAAGATAGATAATGCCAAAAAGAGCCTTATAATACAAGGCTTTTCAAATATCATCCATAAATTTTGTTAGGCAAATTTACACTTTAGAATTTTTTTGATATAATTTAGTTGGAGTTGATTATTTTTGAGAACATTGAAACCTCTAAATTTAGATATAAAAGAAATAGAACGTTTAGAAAATATAGTTGCTAAATATGAGATAGAATATGATATAAAAATAGTAACCCCCTGTGAGATAATTCTCTTTTATAATAAATATGAAAACATAGAAGATGTAATGTATGAAACAGGGTTAAGTAGAAAAACAATATTTAATCATCTAAAACAGTATAAAGAAGATAAATATTATATGTTCAAAAGAAAAAGTACATCAAATCTTTTTAAATTTAGAGATAAAATAGCAGACAATTTCAAAAAATTCCCTGTAAAATCATACAGGGAAGCGGCATCAAGAATTGCTAAAATAACCGGAATAAAAAAAAGTACAACGCAGATATATTATTATTTAATAAACAATGGTTATGAAAAAAATAAAAATGGTTATTATACAAAAAATGGCGTAGATAATACATTTCCTATAAAAAAAGATTCTTACTTATATGAACATTTAGAAGAAATAGAAAAATTTATAAATGAACAATATGTAGACAATATTGAAATTATGATCAATAGACTAAAAAATCATTTCCCGTTAATTATAGAAAATAATATTGAAATTAAAAATGTTATAAAAAAACTAATCTAGTTATTCTCATAATATTTAATTATAATCAAGTAAATACTATATATCATTTTTGACCATACAATAAAAAGTATTAGGTTTTAAATTTAACTGTCTCATGGCTTCACGAGCAGTTATTTTTTTATCTTTCCATTTACCAATAACTTCATCATAATTATTAGGTTTATTTATTTTAGGTCTACCAAATGGTCTGCCTGTTTTAGTACCAACCTTTAAAGCAATATCTATACCTTCACGTTGTCTTATATGTATTTTCTCACGCTCATTTTGTGCAACATAAGATAATAACCCTAATATTAAATCATTTATAAAAGTACCAAGTAAATCTTTATTTTGTCTAGTATCAAGTAAAGGCATATCTAATACCACAATATCTGCTTTTATGTTTTTAGTTATATCTTTCCACTCATTAACTATCATTTCATAATTTCTACCTAATCGGTCAATAGAGTGAATAATTAACACATCATTTTCACGTAGTATATTTTTTAATAACTTATATTGTTCGCGTTCAAAATCTTTGCCTGATTTCTTATCAATATAGATATCTCTATCATCAATGCCAAAATCTCTAAATGCTTTTAATTGTCTTGCTTCATTTTGGTCTTTACTACTAACACGACCATAACCAAATATTCTATTACTCATATTTAATTTACCTTACTTAAATATTTTGATAACTCATTATACATATTATCAAAAATATCAGGACATTGAGCAAATAAACTAATATCAAAATTTATTCCTTTATTTTTTAACTCATAAATGAAATTAGCACACGCTAGAGTATAAGGAAAGTCATTTGATCTTTCTTCAAAACCTGTACATATAGTATCAACAAAATCATCACATAAATATTGAGCAACATTTTTTAATATTTTTTCTTTCATTTGAAAACACCTCAAACACAATGGTATAGTAGAGTAAAAATATAGGCACTATAATATTTGAAAACCTATGAAGAATTTACAAATATTTGGAAAGTAGAAAATAGAGTTTTTCAAACACAAAAAAACAACTAAATCACGCTAAATTTAGTTGTTTGTTAAATTATAATTTTTCAAATATAGTAAAACACCGATAAATTGTAATTTGTTATTCAATAGTAAATTCTGCTGATACATAGAAAGTATCAAATGTTCCATCTGATTTCTCTACATCAATACTTTTTATAATTCTATAATCTCCTGACGCTAATTTACCATATCCATTTTCCCAATTAAGTTCTAATTCTTTTGTTTCTTTAGATTTTAATATAAATGCTGGAAGTGTGAAGTTTAATTCAACATTTATTTTATGCCATTCTCCATCTTTCTTTATTTCCATTTCATAAGGATTTCCATATTCAACATCCACATCACTATCATTTTTTAAAATTAGTGTTGCACCTGTTTCTGTTAATG
>CALVQZ010000054.1 GCA_944358275.1 uncultured Bacilli bacterium | reverse complement strand
ATATTCAGATATAAAGGATTATAAAGATTTAAATAATTATATTATTAAATTATTGAAAGATAATAATAAATATTATTTGTTGTTTGATGAGATTCAAAATGTAGAAAATTGGGAAAAGACAATAAATTCACTTAAAGCTACTAAAAATGTATCAATATTTATAACTGGGTTTAATAGCGATTTATTGTCTGGTGATTTAGCTACTTATTTATCAGGAAGATATGTAAGTTTTAGAATGCAACCTTTTACTTTTAGTGAAGTTTGCAAGTTAAAAGAAACTGATGATTATGAAAATATTTTTTTAGATTATATTAAATGGGGTGGTATGCCTCAGAGATTTAGATTTGATGGTGAAAAAGAGTTGAGAACTTATTTATCAGATGTATATGATTCAATTGTTATGAAAGATATTATAAAAAGATTTAATATAACGGATTTGGATTTATTTAATAGATTAGTCGAATATATTATGATTACGTCATCACAATCTTTTTCAGCAGAGAATTTAGCTAATTATTTTAAAGATAAGGAAAATAGATGCGTTTCTAAAGAAACTTTTTATAATTATTTAGAGTATATGTGTAAAAGTTTATTAGTTTGTAAAGTTGATAGATATGATGTTAGAGGTAAAAGAATTTTAAATGGTAAATATAAGTATTATCTTACTGATTTAGGACTTGGAAGAATTATGAATACTTCTAAGAAAGAACAATTAGGTGCATATATAGAAAATATTGTTTTATAATGAATATAGAAAATATTGTTTATAATGAACTTGTGTATAGAGGGTATGATGTTAAAATAGGTGCTTTAGAGAATAAAGAGATAGATTTTATTGCTATTAAGAATGGAAATAAAGAGTATTATCAAGTTTGTTATCTACTTGCAGATAATGAAAATGTTATTGAAAGAGAGTTTGGAGTATATAAATCAATTGATGATAATTATCCAAAATATGTAATATCAACTGATAAATTTGATATGTCTTATAATGGAATAATTCATAAAAATATAATTGATTGGTTAATAGGAAAATAGTTATACATACAAGTTAAAATGTGTTGACAATTTAACAATAAAAATATACAATTTAAATAGAAGGAGTTGATTAACTTGAAAATAACATCTGTATCAGTACATAAAGTAGCTGGTGAGAATAATAAAATGAAAGGGATTGCTTCAGTAGTATTAGATGATTGCTTTAAAATTAAAGGAATCCGTATTATTGATAAGGGCGATAATCTTATGTTAGCTATGCCTAGTCGCAAGAGTAAGTTTGGTAATAATGAAGATGTTGCGCATCCATTAAATGAAGAAACTCGTAAGATGTTTGAAGATGCAATATTTACTGAGTATAATAAGATAGAAGAAAATACTGAAGAATAAAGGTATTTTTTTTTATTTTATACATATATTTTAATGGGTGATAATATGAATAGTACAAGTAATCATTCAGTATCTATAATTGAAAGAAGTAATATAAATATTAGTGGTGTTAATAAGATTGAAAGTTTTGATAAGGAGGATTTTTTGCTTGAAACTACGATGGGATATATGAATATTAAAGGTGAAGAATTAGAAATGGTTAAGTTAGATACTATAGAAGGTAAAGTCGTAATAAAGGGCAAAATAAATAGTTTTGTATATTTAGATACAGTAAAAAAGAGAAATAAGGAAGAGAGTGTTTTAAATAGGTTATTTAAATGATTCCTTTAGATATACAAATTAAGTCTATTGTTTTTTCTTTTCTTTATGGTATTTTTTTTTCTTTTTTACTAAATATAAATTATAAATTTATTTATTACTCAAAGGGAATAATTAAAATACTTATAAATATATTTTTTATAGTTGATAATGTTTTTTTGTATTTTATACTTCTTAGATTTATAAATAATGGTATAGTTCACTTTTATTTTTTGCTCTCTTTATTTTTAGGGTTTTTAAGTGTTAATAAAATGGCAAGTAAATTTAGAATAAAATTAAAACATTGATTTTTTTGGTTTAATAGTGATATAATCTTGATACAGGTGAGGAATATGTCACGAAAATTAACTAAAAGATCAAAAAGAAGAGTATTATTTATATCTATAGTAACTATTTCTTTAATTTCGCTTTTGCTAGTAAATATATTCTCTGTTTGTAATCAATTATTAAAGAAAAGCAAAGAGAAGGCTTTTTATACTGAGGAGTTAGCAAAATTAAAAGAAGAAGAAGAGTATCTTAAAGTTGAAGTTGAGAAACTTCAAGATCCGGATTATGTTGCTAGATATGCAAGAGAGCAATATTTATATTCAAAAGATGGTGAATTTAACATAAGAATAAATTAGTTATTCTTAGTTTTTTGTGTGGTGATAAAGTGAATGTTAATTTGATAAATCCTCTTGTTTTAGCGTATATAGGGGATGCGATATATGAATTAAAAATAAGAAATAGACTTGTTTTAATGAAGATAAATAAAGTAAATGATTTACAAAAGATATGTACTAAATATGTTAGTGCTAAAGGGCAATGTTATTATATGGATAAGATGATATTACTTAATATGCTTAGTGATATAGAACTTGATGTTTATAAAAGAGCTAGAAATAGTAAGATTAAATCTCATCCTTCTAATACTGATATTATAACTTATAAGAAGGCTACTGGTTTTGAAGCAATATTTGGTTATTTATACTTAAATAATATGTTTGATAGGATAGATGAATTAGTTGATTTTATAATGGAGGAATGATTATGTATATATGTGGCAAGAATGTTACTAAAGAAGCTTTAAAAGGAAATAAAAATATAATAAAAGCATATATTAGCAATGATTTTAATGATAAAGAAATCATTTTTATGTTACAAAATAAAAAAATTGATATAGAAATTCTTACAAAAAAGCAAATTGATAAATTTGATTGTTCTAATAATCAGGGTATAATATTAAGTGTACCAGATTATAAATATTGCAGTTTAGACGAATTACTAGTTAGTGATGAACCTTTTATAGTTATTTTAGACCATTTAGAAGATCCACATAATTTTGGAGCAATTGTAAGAACTTGTGAAGCGGCAGGTGTAGATGGAATAATTATTCCTAAAGATAGAAGTGTTTCTGTTAATTCTACTGTAATGAAGACTAGTGCGGGAGCTCTTAATAATATGAAAGTATGTATGGTTACTAATTTAAGTAAAACAATAGATGAGTTAAAAGAAAAAGGTATATGGATAGTTGGTACTGATATGGATAATAGTGTTTTATATAATAGTTTAGATTATGATATGCCTGTTGCTGTTGTTATTGGTAGTGAAGGAAATGGTATGAGTAGGTTAGTTAAAGAAAAGTGTGATTTTATAGTTAATATTCCTATGGTAGGTAAAGTAAATAGTCTTAATGCATCTGTTGCAGCAGGTATTATAATTTATAAAATATTTGAAATGAGGAATTGATAATATGTATGAAGATTACAATGACCAAGAATTATTATATTTAATTTGTGAATCAAACGAAGATGCAGCAAATATTTTATATGATAAATATAAAGGTATTATTGATATGAAGGCTAATAAATATAAGAATTTGGGAAAGAAAGTAGGACTTGAGTATAATGATTTGTTTCAAGAAGGAATGGTAGGACTTAGTGAAGCGATAAAAAATTATAAAGATAATAAAGATACTAAGTTTGTATCTTTTGCTAATGTATGTATTGAAAGACAAATATTATCAGTGTTATCTTCGGCTCAAAGAAAGAAACATTATTTTTTAAATGATTCTTGCTCATTAGATGTTACTATTGATGAAAAAGGAAGAACACTTTTAGATGTATTATTAGATGATACTTTTAATCCTAGTGTAAAAGTTGAAAATGATGAGGCAAGAGAAAATTTGTATAATTCTATATACAAGGAAATGAGTGATTTTGAAAGAAGTGTGTTTGATTTAAAAATTTTAGGACTAGAATATAAAGAGATTGCTTCTCTTTTAGATAAGAGTTATAAATCTGTAGATTCTGCACTTCAGAGAATTAGAAGTAAGATTAAAAAGATTTTAGAAAGTAATGATAATTGATTTTTTGTGTTAGTATTGACTAAATGCTATAATTATGGTATTATCTAGTCAATCGGGCACTTAATAAAGTGTTTTTATTTTGAAAATGGGAGTGTTTATGAAGAAAATTAGTAATTTTTTTAAAGATGTAAAAAAAGAGATTTCTAAAGTTATATGGCCAAACAATAATAATATGGTTAAGTATACGACTATAACTATAGTATTTATTGTGTTTTTTGCAGTATTTTTCTTATCAATCGATTTTGTAGTAGCGTTTTTCAAGTCTTTGGGGGTGTAGTATATGGATAATCAAAAATTATGGTATGTAGTTAATACTTATTCTGGACATGAAAGTAAAGTTAAAGAAAAATTAGAGATGCGTATCAATTCTATGAATATGCAAGATAATATTTTTAGGGTTATTATACCTGAGCAAAAGGAAGTAGAAGTAAAAGATGGTGTGACTAAGGAAAAGGTAAAGAAGATGTTTCCTGGTTATGTTTTAATAGAAATGATTATGTCTGATGAAGCATGGTATGTTGTACGTAATACACCAGGTGTTACAGGATTTATTGGTTCATCTGGAAAAGGTGCTAAACCAGTACCGTTACTACCTGCTGAAATAGATAGAATATTATCTAATATGGGTATGAGTAGATTGAATATCGATGATGAGTTAAAAGAAGGCGAAAAAGTTAAGGTTATAGAAGGTCCATTTAAAAATATGTATGGTAAAATACAGTCTGTTGATATTTCTAATAATTCACTTACTGTGTTAATAGATTTATTTGGCCAAGAAACTCCTGTTGAAGTTACTATTTCACAGGTTGAAAAAGCATAATTTTATTATTGCATTTATATGAATATAGTGATAAAATAAGTTCGCTATATGATTTATATAGATGAAAAAAAGTGGGAGATTAAGCGGAAATCATTATTACCACTCGCGGAAAAATATTTATAGGAGGTGTTTTTCGTGGCAAAACAAGTAGTTAAAAAGATTAAATTACAAATACCTGCTGGAAAAGCTACACCTGCTCCACCAGTTGGAACAGTTTTAGGACCTGCAGGAATCAATTTACAAGAATTTTGTACGAAGTTTAACGATGCAACTAGAGATAAGATGGGAGATATTTTACCAGTAGAAATATCACTTTATGAAGATCGTTCTTACGATTTTAAATTAAAGACTCCACCAGCAGCATTCTTATTAAAGAAATATGCTAAGATAAATAAAGGTGCAACTAAAGGTAAAAATGAAACAGTTGCAACTATATCTAGAGATTCTTTAAGAGAAATAGCAGAAACTAAGATGGCTGATTTAAATGCATATGATGTTGAATCTGCAATGAAGATTATCGAAGGTACTGCTGTGAATATGGGTATTAAAATAGAAGATTAAGTTTAAAATTAGTATAATAGAATAATTCATGCATAGGTAATACCTATGTGGGAGCGAGAGTCCGCATTTGACCACATTAGGAGGTATAAGATGAAGAAAGGAAAAAAATATTTAGAAGTTTTAGCTAAAGTAGATAGAACTAAGTTATATACTTTAGATGAAGCAGTTAAGTTAGTAAAAGAAACAAGTATATCTAAATTTGATGGTAGTGTTGAAATTGCTATGAGATTAAATTTAGATACTAGAAAGTCTGATCAACAATTAAGAGGAGCAATAGTTTTACCTAATGGAACTGGTAAAGAGAAAAAGGTATTAGTTGTTGCTAAAGGTGAATATGCTAAAACTGCAAAGGAAGCTGGTGCTGATTTTGTAGGTGATGTTGATATTCTACAAAAGATAGAAAAAGAAAATTGGTTAGATTTTGATGTTATGATTGCTACTCCTGATATGATGCCTTTACTTGGTAAGTTAGGTAAGATTTTAGGACCTAAGGGCTTAATGCCAAATCCTAAGACTGGTACTGTTACTACTGATATAAGTAAGGCTGTATCTGATGTTAAAAAGGGTAGAGTTGAATATAGAACTGATTCATATGGTAATGTTCATGGATTAGTTGGTAAAGTTTCTTTTACTGAAGAAGCATTAAAAGATAATATCAAGGCTTTTGTTTCTGTAATATTAAAGAGCAAACCATCTGTTGTTAAAGGTGTTTATGTTAAAAATATATCATTATCTACAACTATGGGGCCTGGTATTAAATTAGATGTAAATTCTTTTGACAAATAAGAATTTATAGTATATAATACAATTGTTTTTAGAAATTTGCCGAAGACAGTAGGTATTTAAATCCTACCGAGGGAGTTTAATGAGTTTTCATACCTTCACGTCTTTGGTGAAGGTTTTATATTACAATAATTCGAAAAGGAGGTATCTTATGGCAAATAAGTTAATCTTAGAAAAAAAAGCAGAAACAGTTAATGAGATAGCAACTAAGATAAAAGAAAGTGCTGGAGTAGTATTTGTTGATTATAGAGGGCTTACTGATGAAGAACTTACTTCATTAAGAAAGAGTTTAAGAGAAAACAATGCTGATGTTAAGGTTTATAAAAATACATTAACAAAAAGAGCATTAGATTCACTTAATATTAGTCTTGATGAATGTGTAGTTGGTCCAAGTGCTCTTGTATATTCAGAAGATGCAGTAGCACCAATCAAAGTTGTTACTAATTTTGCTAAGGATCACGAAGCATTATCAGTTAAGGGTGGATTAGTTGATGGAAAAGTTACTTCACTTGCTGAATTAGCTGAGTTAGCTACTATCCCATCAAGAGATGGTTTACTTACAATGCTTGCTGGTGGTATGATTGGCATAGTAAAAGATTTAAGTATTGCTCTTAATTTATATAGTGAGCAAAAAGAAAATTAAAATTGAAATTAAAGGAGGAATTTAAAAATGGCTAAATTAACAAAAGAAAGTTTTATTGAAAGTTTAAAAGAAATGACATTATTAGAAGTTAAGGAATTAGTTGATGCAATGAAGGAGGAATTTGGTGTTGATCCATCTGCTGTAGCAGTTGCTGCTGCTCCAGCTACTACTGCTGCTGCTGAAGAAAAATCATCATTCGATGTTGTATTAACTAGTGCTGGTGCTAATAAGATTGCTGTAATTAAAATAGTAAGAGAAGTTACATCATTAGGATTAGTTGAAGCTAAGAACTTAACTGAAGCTGGTGGAGCTATTAAAGAAGGATTAAATAAAGAAGAAGCCGAAGAATTAAAAGCTAAGTTAGAAGAAGCTGGCGCTACTGTTGAATTAAAGTAATATAAAACAGTTAATAGATGTGTATAAGAATGCTTATATGCATCTTTTTTTATATCAAAAAAGTACTTATTTTTAATTTCAATTTAATTATTATCTTTATCTATCAATCTCTTCATTTCCCTTAATTTTGATTCTAATAATTTTTTATCTATCAATTTTAACTTATATTCAGAAATCATTGTTTGTGACAAATTTTTACTAATCGAATATTCAACTACGTCTTTATCTTTAAAACTACATAAAATAACTCCAACACTAGGATGTTCTTGTTCTTTTTTTACATCTTTATCTA
>CALVQZ010000053.1 GCA_944358275.1 uncultured Bacilli bacterium | reverse complement strand
TACCTTACATGTATATTATATCAAAGTACGTAAACGTACGCAATAGAAAAAAAGAAAAATTGACAAAAAAATAACCATTTTTCAATGGTTTACACGATTTCGTTAATTTAAAACTGTCAAAGTCCCGGACTTAAGAGTTATTAATATGAACTCCTTTTTTGTTTAATGATTTTTGAATTCAATTTGATTCGTATATAACTTTGTATTTATAGGAGGCATATTGTAATATTTGATTACTTAAATTATTAGGGTATACACATCTTTAAATCGTAATATATAAGATATACATTATTTTTAAAACGCTTTTGTTATGATTTTTTTCTTATAATTAAATGTTGCATATTAAAAATTTAATATTATTTGAATATATTTTAGATTTATAGTATAATATAAAATAGCTAGGAGTGGTAATATTGAAAAAAGTATGGAAATTTATTTTAAATAATAGAATATATATAGTTTTGATTTTATTTGCAATTTTTTGTATATTTGGATTTGTTGCATTAAAGGCATATTTAGATCCAGTTGATGAATATGCAGTATATGGAGATAGGTTAGATGGTATTGAAGAAGTTGAAATAACTGAAGAAAAGAAAAATGAAATTATAGATTTTATAAAAAGTGATGAGAATATAACTGATGTTTCAATAAATATAAAAGGTAAAATAATAAATATAAGTATAAAAGCAACAACTGAAGAAAATACTATAGATAAAATGAAGGATAAATCTAAGGAAGTTGTAGAAAAATTTAAGAAGGAAGAAATAGAGTTTTATGATTTTCAATTTTTTATAAAAAATGAAGATGCAAACTATAATTTAATTGGTTATAAAAATAAAAAAAATGAAAATATTTCATGGGTACACGATGAAATAATTAGTGAGGTAGATGAAAATGAAGAAGAACAATAAAAAATTGTTTATCATCATTGGAATAATAGCAATAATTTTAATAGGAATAATAATATTTGTAATAAACTCAAATAGAAATAGTACTGAACTTACTTTATCAGAGAAAAAATGGATTGAAGATAATAAGAAAAGTATGATAGATATATATATTATGAATGAACTTCCTTTGTTTTCAGCAAGTGAAGATGATATTTTCTTATCATTTTTAGATTATTTTGAAGCAGAGACGGGACTTTCACTTAATAGGGTTTCATATTCATTAAATTCTGATACTCCATCAGGTAATTATTTATTTAAAATAATAAATGAGGCTGATGATATAGGAAGAAATGATTTATTGTTTTATGAAGATGATTATGTAATTTTAAGTAAAACTAATAAAAAAATTCAAGATTTATCGCAACTTTCTAACTACAAAATAGGTGTTTTAACATCTAATTTATCAAGTGTAACTGAATATTTATCATATGAAAATAGTTTAACATTTACTAATTATAATGATGATGTTCAATTACTTAATGCATTTGATGAAGAAGAAGTTGATTATGTAGTAGTTCCAAAGAATAGGTACTTAAAAGAAATTGTTATGAATGATTATTTTATTGTTAATAATTTGTCTAATTTATCTAATAAGTATGTATTATCGATTAGTAATGAAAATAATAAGTTAGATAGTATATTTACTAAGTTATATAATAGATGGTATGATAACAATTTTGGAAAAATATTTTCTAAAAATATGAGTGAATATTATTTTAAAGTTAAGGAAATCGATGATAGAACTATTTCTACTTTTAAAGGCAAGAAATATATATATGGTTATATTGAAAATAGTCCATACGAGATATCAAATAGTAAGGGATTGAATTTAGAATTTCTAAGTGGTTTTGAAAAATTTGCAGGAGTTGAGTTTCAACTAAAAAAATACAATTCATTAAAAGCATTAAAAAAAGCATTTGATGAAGGTGAAATAGATATAATATTTAATTATTATGGTTTTGATTCGACTAGTAGTAATGAAACTATCAATGTATATAATAGCTCATATGTTATATTGTCTCATATTGGCAATAATGTTGTAGTTGATTCATTATCAAGTTTATCTGGAAAAGAATTATATGCACTTAAAGATACAGCACTTACTAATTATATCAATAATAATACTAGAGTATCTATTAAAACTTATTCAAAAATAAATAACTTACTTAAAAATCAAGAACCTTTAATTTTATTGGATTTAAATACTTATAATTTTTATAAAAATACTAAATTAAAAGACTATTATATAGTATTTGAAGGAATACTAGATTTAAATTATAGTTTCTTAATAAAAAGAGATAGTACTAATAACACATTTAGTGAGGTATTTCAATATTATTTGTCTAATGTTAATCACACTAAATTTAAGAATCAAGGAATGTTTAATATAATGAATAATAATTTTTTAGAGTCAATATCATTCTTCTATTATGCAATATTTGCAGGTATAGTTGTTATAATATTGTTTGTATTAAGATTAAAAAAGGAAAGAAAAGCTAAATTAAACGAAGAAAAATCTAGATATATAGATCCTTTGACATCATTAAAAAATAGAAATTATTTGAATGCTAATTTAGATAAATGGGATGAAAATAAAGTTTATCCACAAGCTATAATTGTAATTGATTTAAATGATTTAAAAGATATAAATAATCAATTTGGTTATCAAGAAGGAGATATTGTTATTAAAGCTGCAGCTAATATTCTTATAAATAATCAAGTAAAAAATACAGATATTATAAGAACAGATGGTAATGAGTTTATGATATATATGGTAGGATATAATGAAGATCAGGTAGTTTTATATATGAGAAAGATATATAAACTTATGAAAGATTTACCACATGAAAAAGGTGCTACACTAGGATATAGTATGATTTTAAATGATATAAAGCTGATAGAAGATGCTATAAATGATGCGGTTCTTGAGGTAAAAAATAATAAAGATAGCAAGGAAGCTAAAGTTAAAAAGTGATAAATAAAATAAGAAGAAATCTAAAAAAAATAATAAAAATAATTAAAAAGCCTGTAATGTCTATTTTACCAGGACAACTTGCTTTTTCATTTGTATTAACAGTTGTACCTCTTATTACCTTATTAGCAGCTATTCTAGGTGCATTTTCTGTGTCATTAGATTCTATTACAACATTTATAAATGAGACATTTCCAGATGCTGTAAGTGATTTATTATTACCACTAATAAATGGTAGAGGGTTTGACTTTAGCGTTTTAGTATTTATAGTAACTGCAATATGGTTAACATCAACAGGGGCATATGCTATAATAACGGCATCAGATGTTATATATAAAGTAAAGAGTAAAAATGAAATAGAAAAAAGAATAAAATCAATTATTATGACATTCTTTATAGTAGCACTAATACTATTCTTAATAATTATTCCAGCATTTGGTGATTTTATATTCAATTTTATTTCTAACTTAACAATTTTCAAACACATTTCAGATGAAATATTAGTAATATATTACATATTAAAATATCCATTATCATTTATTTACATATACATAATAATAAAAATAATTTATACTATTGCACCTAGTAAAGAAATAAAAAGCAAATGTGTTACAAAAGGATCATTATTTACGACTATCATGTGGATGCTAGCAACACAAATATATTCATTTTGGGTAGGAAACATAGCACATTATGATATACTCTATGGAAGTATTTCTAATATAATAGTACTATTAACATGGGTATATATACTAGCTTATATATTTGTGATAGGTCTTATAATAAATGCAGGTATAGAAGATGTTGATAATGTAAATAATATAGATGGATGATAAATCCACATAGGCTATAAGATTACTAATCTCCTTATAGCGGTCATATATTATTGACAAAGTGACTGAAGAAGTCACTTTTTATTTATGTTATGATTGTGTTAAAATGATTGACAAGAAATTATAAAATATGTATTATAAGCAACACATAAGGAATTATGTTTGTTGATGATTATAATGGGGGAAATATGAAAAAAAAGAAAGTGATATATAATTTACTTATTATATTTGTATTATTTATATGTATTTTTCAATGTGTTTCAATGATTGAATTAAAAAAAGAAGAAGAAAAAATATATATGAAGGAAAAAGAGCAATTAGAAGTTTTGAATAATTCTTTGAATGAGAAACTAAAATCAAATAACAATGATACGAATAATACAGATATAAAAGATTTAGAATATTATAAAAAATATTATTCAAATAATGATATAGTAGGGACATTAAAAATAGAAAATACAGATATTTATACTTTGCTTGTTAAGAGTACTGATAATGATTATTATCTAAATCATTCTTTATATAAAAAACATGATGAAACAGGAAGTATTTTTGTAGATTATAGAACTGATTTTAATTCTAATCAAATAAATATTTATGGGCATAATTCAACAAAATATGATTTAATGTTTAAAGAATTAGAAAAATATTTGGAACAAGAATTTTATAAAAATCATAAATATATACATATATGGACGGGTAGTAAGACAATGATATATGAAATATTTAGTGTTCAAATAGTAACAAATGATTATGAACATATGATAGTAAGTCCAAAAGATAGAAAAAAGCATATAGAAGTATTAAGCAACTCGATTTATCAAACGGATATTGAAGCTTCAGAAAATGATGAATTGTTAATATTGCAGACATGTATATATAACCCTAAAAATTCATTTTTAATAGTTAATGCAAAGAAGATTAAAGAAATTTAAGTTATTTTTGTATTTGTTAGAGTAGCACTTCTTTGCTACTTTTTTATTTATGAAATTAGTAATAGTAAATGTTTAAGTTTGTATTGTAGAGTTTAGAAAAATTTTATATAATTGTACTATTAGGAGTGGTATCATGGAATTATTTTGTAAATATTTCTTATATTTTATTATTTATTCATTTTTAGGATGGTTGATGGAAGTCATATATAGTTTTTTTTCTCTTAAAAAGTTTGTTAATAGAGGTTTTTTATTAGGTCCAATTTGTCCTATATATGGATATGGAGTACTTGCAATAATTTTACTAATTGGTAAAGATACATCTGATGCCTTGGGTGTATTTTTAAAAGCAATTTTAATTTGTTCAGTTTTAGAATATTTTACTTCATTTTTTATGGAAAAATTATTTAAAGCAAGATGGTGGGACTATTCTAATAGAAAGTTCAATATAAATGGTAGAATTTGTTTAGAAACTATGATACCATTTGGAATATTAGGATGTTTAGTTGTATATTTGTTGCATCCGTTTGTTGTAAATATGGTTGACTTATTAAATTCAACTTTAATAATCATATTATCTATAGTTTTATTTGTTATATATGTTATAGATAATATTATTTCATTTAATGTAATGAATAAAATAAAAAAGGAAATAAAAAAACAAGCAAAAGATAATACTCAATTTATTCGTACTAAAGTATTAGAATGGTTAGACTCTAATTCTAGTTTATATCGTCATATTAAAAATGCATATCCAAAATTTACAATATATGATAAAGTAATAGAGAAGTTAAAAAATGGCAAATCTATTTAGTTATGTAGATAATTATGGCGATATAACTTTTAGTGAGAAGTGCTTTAATGATATAGATAATTTAGTATTTTCATCACTTGCATATTTGGATTTTTCTAATACT
>CALVQZ010000052.1 GCA_944358275.1 uncultured Bacilli bacterium | reverse complement strand
GTTCATACCCGATAGGTCAAGAGTTCGAATCTCTTTCTCGCTACCAATAGAAATTTACTAGATAAAAATATCTAGTTTTTTTGTTATGTTTTGACAAAATGAAAAAAACATATATAATAAGAAAGCGATAACGGGGGTGGTTTTAGTGAATGGAAAAAATATATTTGATGAATTAAGTCAAAAACAAAACGATGTATTTTCAAATTTTAGTAAAACAGATTTAGAATATTTATTAAAACTAATTATCGATTATAAACTTTCATTAAGAAATAAATTAGATATAGATGAAAGAGAAACTTTTGGCCTTGAAATAGAATGTGAAAATGCAAATTGGGAAAAGATAAGAAAAGAAGTGCCACAAAATTGGACTCTTGAAGAAGATAAATCTCTTTATAATGGGGCAGAAATAAAGTCTCCTATATTAACTGATAATAAGAATAATTGGGATATGTTGAAAAATGTATGTGATATGTTATCTAAATATTCAAACATTGGACTACAGGCTGGAGGACATGTTCATGTTGATACTAAAGCGCTTCAAAATAAAATTGATTCACTTGTTAATTTTATGAAATTATGGGGAGCATACGAAGATGTTATATTTAGATTTGGATATGGAGAATTCATAGGGCCAAGACCATTATTGATAAGCTTTGCACGTCCTATTAAAAATGATTTTGCTAATTTGTCTTGGTATTATGAAACAGGCGAATTAAAAATGCAAGAACTTTTACACTATTTATCAGAACAAAAATATGTTGCAGTTAATTTTAAACACTATCATAATTTTAAAACACTAGAATTTAGATCTCCAAATGGAAGTTTAAATCCAGTTATATGGCAAAACAATGTTAATTTATTTGTAAAAATGTTATTATATTCATCATCTTCAAGATATGATAAAGACAAGATTGCTAAAAAATTAGATACAATTTTTATAAGTGAAGAGACTGATAAAAAAGTATGCATAGAGGATGCATTAGAATTTGTAGATTTAGTATTCAATAATAATTTAGATAAAATATATTTTTTAAGACAATACATAAAATCATTTGAAGATACTAATGAATATAAAAGAACCACATCATTTTGTAAATAAATGCCTAATATCTTGCTCAAAACTAAAAATTGTTTTACAATAGTAATTGAGGAGATAGATATGGCAGTTAAATATGATGAGAGTTCAATTAAAATATTAGAAGGATTAGAAGCAGTAAGAAAAAGACCAGGAATGTACATAGGTTCTACAGATAAAAGGGGACTACATCATCTTATATGGGAAATAGTAGATAATTCAATAGATGAAGTTATAAATGGATATGGTAATTATATTAAAATAATCATTCATAGTGATAAAAGTGTTTCTATAACTGATGAAGGAAGAGGTGTTCCTGTTGGAATGCATTCTAGTGGAAAAAACACAATGGAAGTTATTTATACTATTCTTCATGCTGGGGGAAAGTTTCAAGAAGGAGGCTATAAAGTATCAGGTGGACTTCATGGAGTAGGCGCATCTGTTGTTAATGCTTTATCATCTTGGATGGAAGTAACTAGTAAAAGAGATGGTGGAGAATATTTCGTAAGGTTTGAAAATGGAGGACATATTAGTATACCTGTTAAAAAGATAGGAAATACTAATAGAACTGGAACATCTGTTAGATTTATGCCAGATAAAGAAATATTTTCATCTACAACTTTCTCATTTACTACTATTTGTGAAAGAATGCAAGAAAGTGCATTTCTTTTAAAAGGATTAACTGTTGAAGTGATAGATGAAGAAGATAAAAAACAAGAGAAATTTCATTATGATAACGGTATAGAATCATTTGTTGAATATATAAATGAAGATAAAAAATCACTTCATAAAGTAATAAATTTTAATGGTATAAAAGATAGAATAGAAGTAGATATTGCGATGCAATATACGGATAGTTATTCAGAGAATATAGTATCTTTTGTAAATAATGTTAAAACTATAGATGGTGGTACTCATGAAGTTGGTTTTAAAACTGCTTTAACAAGAGTATTTAACGATTATGCAAAAAAGAATAATTACTTAAAAGCAAAAGATAAATCTTTTGAAGGAACTGACGTAAGAGAAGGATTAACAGCTGTTATTTCTCTTAAAATACCAGAAGATTTATTGCAATTTGAAGGGCAAACTAAAGGTAAACTAGGAACACCTAGTGCTAGAACTATAGTAGAAAGTATTGTAAGTGAAAAGTTAGAATTTTATTTAGAAGAAAATAAAGAAGTTGCTGTTAACATAGTTAATAAAGCATTAAAAGGAAAGAGTGCAAGAGAAGCAGCTAGAAAAGCAAGAGATGAAGCAAGAAAAAATAATGGAACAAAAAAAGAAAGAAATTTAAGTGGTAAATTAACACCCGCACAAACAAAAAACCCAAATAAAAATGAGTTATTTTTAGTAGAGGGAGATTCAGCTGGTGGTAGTGCTAAACAAGGACGTGATAGAAAGTTTCAAGCTATACTTCCTTTAAAAGGTAAAGTAATAAATACAGAAAAAGCAAAACTAGAAGATATATTTAAAAATGAAGAGATAAATACTATGATATATACTATAGGAGCTGGAATTGGAAATGATTTTAATATAAAAGATTGCAATTATGATAAAGTAATAATCATGACCGATGCTGATGATGATGGAGCGCATATTCAAGTATTATTACTTACATTCTTTTATAGATATATGAAACCACTAATAGAAGCAGGTAAACTTTATATTGCAATGCCACCTTTATATAAACTAGATTATCCAAAAGGGAAAATAGAATACTTATGGACTAATGAGGAATTAAAGATGAGAACAGGGTATACTAATATACAGAGGTATAAAGGACTTGGTGAAATGAATGCAAGTCAATTATGGGATACAACTATGGATCCTAATGCTAGAAGTCTTATAAAAGTTAATATAACAGATGCTGTTTTAGCAGAAAAAAGAGTAAGTATTCTAATGGGAGATGCAGTTGAACCTAGAAAAGAATGGATTGAAGAAAATGTAGAATTTTCTTTAGAAGATGATTATAAAATTAAAAAATAGTGAGGTATAAGATGAAAAAGATAGTTAAAATAATTTTAATAGTATTATCTATATGGATAGTAATGTTTATAACTGATTTTATATGTGTTAGAACAATAGAAAGACCTATATTTATGATTCGTACAGGAGTTTTAAAAGATGGTGGTACTAAAGAATATTATGGAATATTTTATAAAGTAATAAAGTGTAATACTTCAAAAGGCGATAACTCTATAAAAATGGGTACTTGGTTTATGAAATATACATGTGATAATGAGGTTAAAGAAGAAAATACTACTGTTATAGATTCAGTAGAATTTAGTAAAGAATATAGTACTGTAGATACATCTAATGTATTTGTATATAGAGATATAGATGAAATAATAAATATATTAAAAAATGGGACAGGAATTATTTATCTAGGTTTTCCAGAATGTCAATGGTGTCAAGCTTATGTTCCTTATTTAAATGAAGTTGCAAAAGAAAATGATTTAGAAAAAATATATTATTTTAATATATTAGAAGATAGAAAAAATAAAACGGATAAATACATGGAAATAGTTAATATACTTAAATTTTATTTGCAATATGATGAAGAAGGAATAAAAAGAGTATACGTTCCAGCAATTATAGCTGTAAAAGAAGGAGAAATAATTGGCTTTGATGATGAAACTGCATATGATGTAGAAGAATATGATAGTCCTAGTGAATATTGGACTGACAATAGAGTAGAGGCATTAAAAAATAAACTAACAACTATGATACAAGAAGTAAATAAAAATGTATGCACTGACTGTAATAAGTAGTAATTATGTATTGTGGTGATAACCTGATTAAAAGATTAAATAAAAAATTTAAAAGTGCATTTCAAACGAGTACAAAATCTTCAATTATCGTGTACTTTATACTTAGGATATTAGTAATTTTATGTATGATAAGAGAAATAATGTTAGAAGATTATCAAAATGTATTATTATGTATACTATCTTTAGTTTTGTTTTTACTTCCAGCATTTATAGAAAAGACATTTAAAGTAGATTTACCAAGTACATTAGAAATTATAATTTTAATTTTTATTTTTTCGGCAGAAATATTAGGAGAAATAAATAATTTTTATGGAACATTTAAAAATTTTGATAGTATTCTTCATACATTAAATGAATTTTTATGTGCGAGTGTAGGATTTTCTTTAATATATTTATTAAACGAAAATATAGAGTCTTTTAAATTATCTCCACTTTTTGTATCATTAGTAGCGTTTTGCTTTTCTATGACAATAGGTATTGCTTGGGAATTTTTTGAATATGGAATGGATACAGTTTTTTCTTTAGATATGCAAAAAGATACATATGTAGAAAGAATAAACACTGTAGAATTTGACTCTACTAAATCTAATAAAGTAGTAAGTTTTAAAGACATAGATCACACTATTTTATATGATAGTAATAATAATGAAATGTTATATATGGAAGGCCATTTAGATATTGGATTAAAAGATATTATGCAAGATTTAATAGTAAATTTTATAGGAGCGCTTATCTATAGTACTTTTGGATACATTTATATTTCAAATAAAGAAAAAGACAAAGTAGTAAAAAAATTTTTGATAAAAAAATTTACACATTAAAATAAATTATAATTTTAATATTAGTAAAAAAGTTGTATAATATTTATAGATAAATGAGGAGGAATCATGGAATTAGATGTAATTATTGAAATAAGAAAAGGTTTAAAAGAAGAATTAGAAGGTTATGATGAAGGACCAGTTAGATTAAGAGTAGAAAGTGAAATAGCAGAAGCAATATTATTTAATGTTGATGAAGATGAGAAAAAAACATTTGCTTTTTCAAATGATTTAATGAAAAAGATTGATTTTAGTGGAATATCATTTGATGGATTTGATTGTAATGGTTTTGATTTTTCACAATATAAAGGAGTAACACTAGATCCACAAAAGGTATATAATCGTGATTTAAGAAATGCAAAATTAAAAGGAGTTACTATTATAAATACTTTTGATGATGTATTATTAGATGGTGTTGATAGTACAGGTATGAATTATAAGGCTTTTGAGAAAAAGTTTGAAAATGCAAGGTCGAAATAAAAACTTGTAAAAAATAGTTGACAAGAGCATACACTTGTAATATAATCTAAATGAAAAAAAGGAAAGAGATGTATCCACATCCACCTGAGAGCAAGTAGTTCTGGGTTTAAGGCCATACTAGATATAAAAATATAATATATTTTGTTATGAGTTTTAAGTGGATACATAGTATCTGCTTTTTTAATGGAGGTGCTTACTATAGCAAGTAAAGAAAAAGATCTTCTAATAAATGGGGAGATAAGATGTAATCAAATGTTGGTTATTGGACCAAAAGGAGAACAACTAGGTATAAAGACAAAGAGCGATGCTTTAACTTTAGCAGATTATGCTGGTTTTGATCTTGTTCTTATCAATGAGAGTGCTAATCCACCTGTTGCAAAATTGATGGATTATAAGAAATACAAATATGAGAAGAAGAAAAAACAAAAAGAAAATGATAAGAAACAAAGAGAATCAAGCTTCGATATTAAGGAATTTAGATTGTCTGTTACAATCGATAAGCATGATTTTGATACTAAAGTAAATAATGCATTAAAACATTTACAAAAAGGCAATAAAGTAAAAGCAACAATTAGATTTAAAGGAAGACAACTTGCACATACTGAGTTAGGTGAAGATGTTTTAAAAAGATTTGCTTTAGCATTGAGTGAATTTAGTGAAATTGAGTCTAAACCTAAGTTTGAATTCAAATCAATGTATATGGTTTTAGCACCAAAAAAGTAAGGAGGAATAAATATGCCAAAAATAAAGACACATAAAGGGACAAAGAAAGTATTAAAGGTTCGTAAAGGTGGAACTGTAGCAATAGGAAGACCAGGAAGTAGACATAATACTGGTAAGAAAAATGCAAATGTAAATAGAAAAAATAGAAAAGGATCAGTTTTAAGTAAATCAGATTTAAAGAGATTAAAAACTGTAAAATATAACTAGGAGGTAAAATATGGCAAGAGATAAAGGTGGAACTGTAGCAAGAGCAAGAAGAAAGAAAACTTTAAAAGAAGCTAAGGGATACTTTGGTAGTAAACATAGATTATATAAGACAGCAAAAGAACAATTACTACATTCAGGAGTATATGCTTATAGAGATAGAAGACAAAAGAAAAGAGATTTTAGAAAATTATGGATTACTAGAATCAATGCTGCTTGTAGGGAAAATGAAATTAGTTATTCTAAATTTATGAATGGATTAAATAAAGCAGGTTTAATTGTTAATAGAAAAATGCTTGCAGAACTTGCAATAGATAGTCCAAAAGCATTTAGTGATTTAGTTGTAATTGCAAAAGATGCTTTAAATGGTAAAGAATATAAACCAGCAAAACTATCATTAGAAAAGAAAACTTCTGATGTTAAAGAAGCAAAAACTACTAAAAAGACTGAAACTAAAAAAGAAACAAAGAAAGAAGATACAAAAGCGACAGCTAAGAAGACAACAACAAAAAAGGCAGCTCCTAAAAAAGCTACAACAAAAAAAGAAGAAAAATAATTGAAAGAGTAAATTACTCTTTTTCTTTTTGTATTTATAAAAAATTATAGTATACTTAAATTGAGGTGATACTATGAAATATGTTAAAAATTTTTCTAAAGTAATACTAAAAGTTTTTTCAACTCTTTTAGCAATTATATTAACAGTCTTGTTAATAGTTAATATTTTCTTATTTTCTGTAAGATTGATTACAGAAGAATATTTTAAAGAAAACACAATAAAAGATTTGATTTATGAAGTAAATATAATCGATTTTATTGAAACGCAATCTAGTGAAGGTGAAAATATTAAAGATGAATTAGTAGATGATGGAATTCCTATTGAATTGCTAGATGAAATATTAAAAAATGAACAAGTTTCTAATTTTATTTTTCAAACTATCTCATCTACAATAGATTACATCATATATGATAAGAAAGATTTAAAGATAAGTAGTGATGATATATATGCTTTTTTTGATGAAAATTATGAAGAAATATCAACACAATTAAAAGAAAATAATGTTGAGCATAGTGAATTATTAACAATTGAATTAAAAGAAGAAATACTAACTTCAATAAAAGAATCATCAACTATGATAGATGAAACTATAAATGATGCTTTAATAGAGTTAGATACTTCTATTGAAAAAGAATACAAAATAGGAAGTTATAATATAAGTTCAATACTAGATATTATACAATTTGTTTATAGCAGTTATTTTACAACTATCTTAATTATAAGTATTATTTTAATATCACTTTTAATTATACTTGTAAAATTTAGTTTTATAGAAGGACTTAGATGGATACAAGTTTCATTTATATTATCAGGAATACTTTTACTTATAATTGGTATTGTATCTAATAATTTTATAACTAACTTTATAATCGATATTCCATTATCTTTAAAAAACTTTATCTTAACAAGCGTTAAAGTTAACTTTATAAAATATGGCGCGATTTCAATAGTAATAGGAATTATTTTACTTACTTTAAGTATTATATTAAAAAAGAAAAAATATAATATTGAAGAGTTATAATATTAGTGAATAAGAAATTACGCGTGATATTTTTAAAATTTTAAAATTTTAGATTAGAACTATTACTAATCTCTTTTTTTAATAATTTATTGTAAAGTATATGTATAATTTTAAAAAAATAGAAAAAATATGTATTTTTTATAAATGAATGTGTTATAATAAACTTGCATAAGAAATTATGCAAGCTATTAGTTATTGTTGGTGCCTCTTTTTATTTATTATTTTAGTTAATCCTTTCTTATGTAATATTTTTGAGGTAACCGGTGAGATTAGAAACTGCTACTAATCTCTTTTTTTGCGCATAATTTAAGGGTATTTTTTGTATTTTCTTTAATTTGTGTTATAATTTTAATGGTGAAATAATATGCAAGATGTAATAAACAAAATATATGAATACTCTCTTGAAGAAATAATAGGAGAAAGGTTTGGAAGATACTCTAAATACATAATTCAAGATAGAGCTATACCTGATGTAAGAGATGGGTTAAAACCTGTTCAAAGAAGAATACTTTATTCTATGTATAAAGAAAAAAATACTTTTGATAAGCCTTATAGAAAAAGTGCTAGAAGTGTAGGAGACATAATGGGTAAATTTCACCCACATGGTGATTCTTCTATATATGATGCGATGGTTAGATTAAGTCAGTGGTGGAAAAGTAATACTCCATTTGTAGATATGCATGGTAACAATGGTTCAATTGATGGAGATACTCCTGCTGCTATGCGTTATACAGAAGCTCGTCTTTCTAAAATAGCGAGTGAGATGCTAAAAGATATAGACAAAGATACAGTAATTTTCGCACCTAACTATGATGATTCGCTTCTTGAACCTACTATACTTCCTGCTAGATTCCCAAATTTACTTGTAAATGGAACAACAGGAATAAGTGCTGGATATGCAACTAACATTCCACCTCATAATCTAGGAGAAGTAATAGATGCAACTATATATAGAATAGAATATCCAAACTCTAGATTAGATACTATTATGGGAATAATAAAAGGGCCAGATTTTCCTACTGGTGCTATTGTAGAAGGAATAGAAGGTATAAGAAAAGCGTATGAAACAGGTAAAGGTAAGATAATAATTAAATCAAAAGTTAGAATAGAAAATGCTAAAGGAAAAAGTCAAATAATAATTGATGAAATACCTTACGAAGTTAATAAAGCATTTCTTATAAAAGATATCGATGAAATAAGAATAGAAAAAGAAATAGATGGTATTCTTGAAGTTAGGGATGAATCAGATAGAGAAGGTATAAGAATAGCAATAGATGTTAAGAAAGATGCGAATACTGATTTAATATTAAATTACTTATATAAAAATACAGACTTACAAGTATCTTATGGATTTAATATGATTGGTATTGTAAATAGAAGACCTAAATTATTAGGATTGCTAGACTTATTAGATGCTTATATAGCACATAAAAAAGAAGTAACTATAAAGAAAAATCAGTTTGACTTAGCACACGCAGAATCAAGAATGCACATAATAGAAGGTCTTATAAAGGCAATAAGTATACTAGATGAAGTTATTGCAACTATTAGAAGTAGTAAAAATAAGACAGATAGTGAAGCAAATCTAGTTAAGAAATTTAACTTTACTGAAAAACAAGCAAAAGCAATAGTAGAATTACAATTATATAGACTTTCTAATACAGATATAAAAGATTTACAAGAAGAAATGAAAAATCTTCAGATTATAATAAATACATTAAGAGAAATTCTTAATGATGAAAATAAGTTAAATGCATTTATGAAAGATGAATTAAGAAAGATAAAAAAAGAATATGCAACTGATAGAAAAACCGAAATTAAAGATGAAATAACAGAAATAGTAATAGATACAAGTATGATGATACCTAAAGAAGATGTTATAGTAGTAGTTACTAAAGATGGATATGTAAAAAGAGTTTCTACTAGAAGTTATACATCATCTAAAGATGAAGATACTTTATTAAAAGAAGGAGATTATGTAATAGGTTTATATGAAATGAACACCACTAATACATTACTTTTATTTACTAATTTAGGTAATTATTTGTATATTCCTGTTTATGAAATTAAAGAAGCAAAATGGAAAGAATTAGGAAAACATGTAAGTAATATTATTCCATTAAAAGAAGGAGAAGAGATTATTTCTTCGATGCCTGTATATGATTTTGAAAAAGATATATGTATAACTACATTTACAAAAAATGGTATGATTAAAAGAACTAAATTATCTGATTATAAACTATCTAGATATTCAAAACCAGTTGTCAATATAAAATTAAAAGATGATGATTTAGTTACAAATGTAAGTTATGAAACATATCCATATGCTTTAATAACTACAAATATAGGATATTCACTCATATTTAATATAGATGAAGTACCTATTACAGGAATTAAATCATCAGGTGTAAAATCTATTAAATTAAAAGATGATTTTGTAATAGCAGGACTATTATTTGATAATAGTTATGAATATATAGGTATTATTACTGATAAAGCAACTGCTAAAAGATTAAGATTAAAAGATATAGAAATAAGTAGTAGAGCAAGAAGAGGGGTATCTATTATAAGAGAAGTTAAAACTAATCCACATAGAGTATTAAAAGTGTTTAAATTAAGAGGAAAAGAATATTTAGGTATAAAGAAAAATAATGATATAGATATTATAAAAATTACTGAAATACCTATTATGGATAGACTAAGTACAGGTTCTTTTATATCTAAGTCTATAAGTGATGTATTTATTGAAAAAAATATGGAAAATAGTGAATCTTTAGATATAGATGTTAAAGAAGTACCTATTTCTAAAGAAAAAATATCTTTAGAAGAGATCGATAATAAAATTCTTACAATAGATGACTTTTTAAAAGATATAAATTAGTTGTAAAAAAGAAACTATACTCGAATATAATAATATAGGTGAGTATAATGGATAGAAAAGAAGAATTTAAGTTATTTGTAAAACAATATCCTACTTTTGCAACATATGTACAAAATAAAAATACTACATGGCAAGAATTATATGAATTATGGGATATGTATGGAGATGATGATAATGTATTTTCTAGGTATAAAAATGTATCTAATACTGATTTAAATAGTGTTATAAATGGTATTAAAAATATAAATATTGATAATGTAAAGAAAAATTTAAATAGTATAGAAAAAGGTATAAAACTATTACAAGATTTTGTAAAAAAAGAAGATACTGCTCCTTCATACGAACCAAGACCTATATTTAAAAGGTTTGAAGACTAATGGATTTAAATACACAATATAAGATATTTAATAATGATTTATTGCATAAATTTTTAAGAGAAAATTCATATTGGTATAAAATATTAAATAGAAATCCACAAATGTTAGATAAAATGATACAGGAAATGAAAGATAAATATAAATTGAATACTAGCGATAAAATAGAAAAAATAGGAGAAAGGCTTTCTATGGTAGAGTCTATATTAAGCGTATTAGAGTAATATATGACTAATAGAAATGTAATATGTATGAGAGTAATAAGTGGTAAATATAGAAGAATAATATTAAATGGATATGATATAGATGGTATAAGACCTACTATGGATAAAGTAAAAGAATCAATATTTGCAATGATAGGTCCTTATCTAAATGATTCAGTGTGTTTAGATTTATTTTCAGGAACAGGTTCTATTGGAATAGAAGCACTAAGTAATGGGTGTAAACATGTTTATTTTATAGATTCTATGAAAAGTGCTATAAACATAACAAAAGCTAATGCAGAAAAGTTAAAGTGTAATGCTTCATCTACTATAATACTTAGTGATTATACAAAAGCATTAAAAGATTTTAATAAGAAAAATTATAAATTTGATATAATATTTGTAGATCCACCATATGGAAAAATAAAGATAAAATCAGTACTAGATAAAATATTAGAATATAATGTTTTAAATGATAATGGAATTATAGTTTGTGAATATGAAGATGAAAAGTTAGAAGATACTTATCTTTCTTTAAACTTAATCAAATATAGAAAGTATGGTAAAACATACATAAGTATATATAAAAATATGAGGTGATATTATGCGCATAATAGTAAGTGCAGGTGGTACAGGTGGACATATATATCCTGCTTTATCAATAATAAATAAGATAAAAGAAGAAGATAAAGATGCAGAAATATTATATGTTGGTACTAAAGATAGAATGGAAAAAGATATAATACCTAAGCATAATATTCCATATTATGGTATACAAATAAGGGGATTTGATAGAAAATTATCTTTAAAAAATATAAATACTATCAAATACTTTATTTCAGCAATTTTTAAAATGAAAAAGAAAATAAAAGAATTTAAACCAGATGTAGTTATAGGAGTAGGAGGATATGTTACTGCCCCAGTTATTTATGCAGCATCTAAATTAGGAATAAAGACTATTATTCACGAACAAAATAGTGTATTAGGTATGACTAATAAATTTTTATCAAAATATGTAGATGCAGTTGCTATATCATTTAAAGATACAAAAGTAAATGCTAAAAGAGTAGTATATACAGGTAATCCTAGCAGTGTATATGATAAAAATTTAAAGTTTGATAAAAAAGAATTTGGACTAACTAATACAAAAAAATTAGTTTTAATAGTAATGGGTTCATTAGGATCTAAAGTAGTAAGCGATAAAATGAAAAAAATATTACCTAAGTTTAATAATAAAGAATATGAAGTATTGTTTGTAACAGGTAAAAACTATTACGATGAATTTAAAAAAATAAAATTATCTAATAATGTTAAGATAGTACCTTTTGTTAACAACTTAAAAAGAGTATTTAATAAAACAGATATAATGGTAACAAGAGCAGGAGCAACAACTATAAGTGAAATAATATCTTATAAAGTGCCTTCTATTTTAGTACCAAGTCCATATGTTACAGATAATCATCAATATAAAAATGCAAAAAGTTTAGTAGATAAAGATACTGCACTTCTAATAGAAGAAGAGGATATAGAAGAAAAACTAATAGATAAAATAGATGAATTACTAAACAATAAAGAAAAACTAAATAAAATAAAAAATAACTTGTCTATGATGGAAGTAGTAGATAGCGCGTCAAATGTGTATAGTTTGATAAAAGAAGTTGTAAATGGGAGATAGGTTATGAATATTATAGATGAAATTGAAAAAAGAAAAATTGGTAAAGTTGAAACAAAAGTACCACTAAAAAAATGTACTACATATAAAGCAGGTGGTATAGCAGATGTTATTGTAACACCCAAAAATGTTGATAAGTTAATACAATTATTAAAATTATTAAAAGAAAATAAAGTAAAATATAAAATATTAGGAAATGGTTCCAACTTAGTATTTTCAGATAAGCCATATAAAAATGTTTTAATAAAATTATCAGAATTAGATGAATGCATTATAAACGATACAGTTATAAAAGTAGGAGCAGGACACAGTTTAATTGCTCTTGCTATGAAAACAGCTAAACAAGGACTTACAGGATTAGAATTTGCAACAGGAATACCTGGTACTGTAGGTGGTGCTGTATATATGAATGCAGGTGCTTATAAGTCAGATATGGGATATATAGTTAGTGAAGTTACACTTCTTAATCCAGATTTAGAAATAATTACTATGTACAATAAAGATCTAAACTTTAAATATCGATCATCTTTCTTACAAAAAAATGAAGGATATATATGTTTAGATGCCACTATAGTATTAAAACATGGAGATAAAAAGGTAATAAAAGAACTAATAGAAGAAAGAAGACAAAAACGCCTAATGACCCAACCTTTAGATTTTCCATCAGCAGGAAGTGTATTTAGAAATCCAGAAAATGACTATGCATGGAGACTTATAGATGTGTGTGGATTAAAAGGGTATAGAATAGGTGGAGCGGAAGTTAGTAAAAAACATGCGAATTTTATTATAAACAAAGGAAAAGCAACAGGAAAAGACATACATGATTTGATATTATTTGTTAAAAATACAGTAAAAAAAGAAACAGGAGTAGACTTAAAGATAGAACAAGAATTTGTAAATTGGGAGTAATCTATGAAAAAAGAAGAAAAAGAAGTTAAAGAGGTTGTAGTAAAGAAAAAAATAAAAATAGTAAATGTTTTAATTGTGTTATTACTTTTATATGTTGTTAGTTTTAACATATATAAATTAGTAATATCACCTATAAATAATATATTTATAGTAGGTAATAAATATTTAAGCGATCAAGAAATAATAGATTTATCAGGTATAAGAGATTATCCTAGTTTTATTCTAACTACTAAGTATAAAATGAAGAAAAATCTATTAAAAAATGCAATGATAGATGAAGTAAAAATAAGAAAAAACTTAGGAAAAATTGTAACAATAGAAGTAAAAGAAAATACTCCATTATTTATACATGAAGATAAAGTAATACTTTCAAATGAAGAAAAAATAGATAGGGGTGAATACAAATTACCTATCCTAACTAATTATGTAGAAGAAGATATATTAAAAAAACTTGTAACTAAATATCAAAATGTAGATGATGAAATAAAACTTATGATTTCAGAAATTGAATATGCACCAAACGATATAGATAAAGAAAGATTTTTAATTACTATGAATGACGGTAATTATGTCTATATAACATTATATAAAATAACTTCTATAAATGAATACATAAAAATTATTTCATCATTAGACGATAAAAAAGGAATACTTTATTTAGATTCGGGTAATTATTTTGAAACATTAGAAGGTTAATCTAATGTTTTTATTTTAAAAACAAAAAGAGTGTGGCATACTAAAAATATAAAAAGTGAAGTCTAACTATTAGATTTCTTTTTTAATGAATTTAATAATTTCTTTCAATAAAAATATGCTATTGCTTTAAAAAAACATAAATAAAAAACAAGTTTTTGATAAAAAGGCAAAAATGCCCCTTTCCCCATATGAAGATACATGAGAATAAACTTGTTTATTATGTTCAACTGTATAATATTGA
>CALVQZ010000051.1 GCA_944358275.1 uncultured Bacilli bacterium | reverse complement strand
GGAAACAATAATTGGAGAGTGAAATTTTTAACTAGCGGAACATTAATTTTCTATGATCTTGCTAACATTTCTAATGGAATAGATGTATTTTTAGTTGGAGGTGGCGGTGGATCTTCATCAACCAGTTATGGCGGCGGTGGTGGGGGATACACATATACAGCTTTAACCCAATCAGTTATAGCAAATGTTGAATATGAAATCGTAATAGGTGCAGGAGGTGCTGTAGATACTAATGGCGGTCAGTCTTCAGCATTTGGATATACAGCTAATGGTGGTAATGCTGGTATCGATCGAACGGGTGGAGCAGGTGGCTCTGGTGGAGGCGGCGGTGGTTCTGGTGGCTCCGGTATAGTCATTATTCGTAACGCTAGATAATTATATAATATATATAACCACATCATAAAAAATTGTAAAAGTACTTATAAAAACACTATTACGTAAAATTATAATAGTGTTTTTATTTAATGCACACAATGTTATATTTTTTTAATTCTCATTTTATGAAATAAATTTAATATACTTACAGTAGAAAATAAATAAATGCTGTAATATCTTAAGTTTGATACATTAAATAAAAAAACAACATTTACGACAAAATTTTACATTTTATTAACTTTGTGATATACTCATTACAGTAGGTGAAATATATGAGTATTAGTAGAATAAACAATGGTGGGGTTGAAACAATTATATATCTTAATGTTAATGATGATGAAGTTGAAAAAAATGAAACAATAGAAAATACAATTGAACTAGATAATATTGTAAAAAAAGTTAAAGAAATAGTTAGTGAATAGAATAGAAATAATTGAATCATTTTTACAACTTATAGTAGAAATCATTAAAAATGAAATTATTGTTGATCCTAACTTAGTTTATTCTAATTTAATAAATATAAATACAAAAAAAGAAGATGTTTCACATTATGTTAAATTATTGCAAAAAGATTTTATTACATCACCTAAAATGGATATCGTACAAAAAAAATCATGGTGTTATTTTTCTTCATTTGGGAAAAAGGCAAACTATAATAAAATTAAAATATATATTCCATTAGATAAAGCACATATATATAATGGAGTATGCGAATTATTAACATTTTTATCTACTAATAATATTTCACATGTTACTAAGGTTTCAAATACTACTAGAATAGATGATGTAATAGTTATTGTTGATGACATATTGAGTGCTGAAAAGATAAGAAAATTTGTTGAAGGGAATAATAATATTAAAGAGGGTTTATTAACTACAAATCCTTTTATGTACACAAATGGTAATATTTCTTTTATATGTGATGGTTATTTATCGTACAATATGGTAGTAGCAGAAATTGTATCTGACTATATAAATAAGCAATATTTAGAAAAAAAATTAGAAGAAGTAAGTTATATTGGGTTAATAAGATATATCGATAAATTGTACAATGATGTATTTGAAAAAGGTATTGGAATAAATAAGTTTATTGAATCTAGAAATTTAAGCAATGTGTTTATTGAAATGGCTAATTATAAATGGACAGTTTCAACATTACAATCTATATTAAATATGAAATTTTCATTAAAAGATTTTTCTAATCAATATAGATTATTAGAAACTGAAGTTTCAAAAGCAGAAATTGAAAAGATTAAAAAAATGGTTTTTAATGAAAAAATAGATATAAAAATAACAGAAGAACAAAAAGAAGTATTTGATTATGCATATATTACTATATCTAAAACTAAAAGTGAAGAATATGCAATTCGTTTATTTAAAATGTTTTCTAAAGAAGGAGATTATAGAATATTTCCAAGAAAAAATAGAATAAGAGAATTAATGATAAATAGCAAAATAACTCCTGTAATAATGAGAAAACTAATGTATGAAGAGATGAAAACAGCATTAGTTAATGCTTCTGTTGAAACTATAAGAAAATATGATGTAGTTCAACTTTGTAAAGCACTTTCTGGTATAAAAGAAGGAGATTATAGTTCGTTTACAAATGAAAAGAATGCAAGAAATAATTTAAAATTGATGGTTAAGGATGATGAAATAGATAGTTTATTAGAAAAAATAGTAATAGAAAATGAATGTTCTAGTAATTCAGTTGATGATTCTTTTTGGTTATTTATTGAACTTGTAAATAAAAATATGGTGTGCTAAATATAGACGAAATATAAGAAAAAAATGCTATTATAAAAGATACTTGATACTAAAGAAGGTTAGAAAAATGTTTGATGAAAATAAAAAGTTTCAAAATGAAGAGCAAGAAGGTACTCTTGATGCTAACTTTACAGCATCACAAATAGCAGATTTAGATAAGGAAACAAAAAGTCGTTAAGATAAATATGTATCAAATATGAAACATCATAATAATTAAAATATGGTGCTTTCATTTCTTTTTCTACATTATAAAATACTAAATATGGTATTTTTTTCTATATAAGTGTATAATTAGGAAGGTGATATTTATGCTTAATGAGAAATTACAACTTTTGCCTAATAAGCCTGGATGTTATCTTATGAAAGATAAAAATGGCATAATTATCTATGTTGGAAAAGCTAAAAATTTAAAAAATAGAGTAAATTCATATTTTAAGAGTAGTCATACGGGTAAAACAGCGGTATTGGTAAGTAATATTACTGATTTTGAGTACATTATAACTAACTCAGAATTAGAGTCATTGCTTCTTGAAATAAATTTAATTAAAGAACATTCTCCAAAATATAACATATTATTAAAAGATGATAAGAGTTATCCATACATAGAACTTACTGATGAGAAAGTGCCTAGGTTAATTATAGTAAGACCAAATAAGTTAAAAAGAAAGAATGTAAAATTATATGGACCATATCCTAATGTAACTGCAGCAAGAAAGACAATAGAGTTATTAAATAGATTATATCCTTTAAGAAAATGTGTTAATATGCCTAAGAAAGAGTGTTTGTATTATCATATAGGTGAGTGTTTAGGTTATTGTATACATAATATAGATGATGATAAAAAAAGAATGATGACTGATGAAATAACTAGATTTTTAAAGGGTGATGATAGTGTTGTATTAGATAAAATAAATAGGAAAATGGAAGAATGTATTCAAAAGTTAAATTTTGAAAAAGCAAAGGAACTAAAAGAATTAAAAGAATTTATAAGTATAACATTAAGAAGACAACTTATAGATTTAAATGATAATGTTGATAGAGATATATTCGGATATGCTATATATAAAGGTTATTTATCTATACAAGTATTATTTTTAAGAGGTGGAAAATTAGTAGAAAGAAAGTCTAGTATATATCCTATAATAACAGATGAAGTTGAAGATTTAACTTTATATATTTCTAGTTTTTATGATAAAAATAATATAAAACCAAAAGAAATACTTATTCCAGATATATTAGATGATACTTTAATAAATCAAGTTTTAAATATCAATGTATATAAACCAAAGAAGGGTAAGAAAAAAGAATTAGTAGAAATGGCTAATAAAAATGCATTAAATATATTGAAGGAAAAATTTGAGTTAATAAAGAAAAACGATGAGAATGCATTAAATGCGTGTATAGAATTAAAAAATTTACTTAATATATCTTCAGCTAATAAAATAGAAGCATTTGATAATTCGCATCTATTTGGAACATACTCAGTAAGTGGAATGGTAACTTTTACTTTAGGACTTCCAGATAAAAATAATTATAGGAAATATAAAATAACAAGTGAACATCACGATGATTTTCATATTATGAAAGAAGTAATATATAGAAGATATTATAGAGTTTTAATGGATAATTTAGAAAGACCCGATTTAATTATAGTAGATGGTGGTAAAGCACAAATTACAGCAGCAGAAGAAGTTTTAAGTAGTCTTAATCTTGATATTCCAATATGTGGACTTGTTAAAAATGATAAGCATAGAACTAGTAATATTCTATATAACAATAAGATATATGAAATAGATAAAACTTCTAATTTATTTCATATGCTAGAAAGAATACAAGATGAAGTACATAATTATACGATTAGATATCACAAAGATATAAGAAGTAAAGGAGCATTTTCAAGTTTGCTTGATGATATACCAGGAATTGGTGAGAAAAGGAAAAATACACTTTTAAAGAAATATTCGAGTATGAAGAAGATGAAAGAAGCATCATTAGAAGAGTTAAAAGAAATATTACCAGATGATATTGCGTATAATTTATATGAATTTTTAAGGAATGATGAAGATGAGAGTAGGAATATTTGATTCAGGTGTAGGTGGACTTACTGTACTTAAGGAAATATATGATAAGTACCCTGATAATGAATATGTATATATAGGTGATAATAAGAATTCTCCATATGGAGAAAAGACTAAAGAAGAGTTATATAGCTATGCATCAAGAATAATAGATTATTTTATAAAAAGAGATATAAAACATATTGTAATTGCATGTAATACGATATGTTCAAATGTTTTTTCTTTATTAAAAGAAAAATATAATGATATAGTACTTATAGGAGTAGTTGATAGTACAGTATCTTCTTTTATTAAGACAAATAAAAAGAAAGTACTCATACTTGCAACAACTAAGACAATAGAGTCAAACATATATGAAAATAAAATAAAAGAAATAGATAAAAATATTAAAGTATATTCACTTGCTGCACAAAAACTAGTACCTCTTATAGAAAATGGAGTATCTGTAAAAAATGTTTTAGCTGAATACTTAAATCCATATAAAGATATAGATTCTATTATTCTTGGATGTACTCATTATAAAATTATAGAAAAAGAAATAGACAAAGATGTAGTTATTATAAATAGTTCAGATGGTGTAGTAGTTGAAATATCTAGATATTTAGATAATTGTAATAAATCTAGTGTTGAAATATATACTACTGGGGATGTTTTACAATTTAATAAATTATGTATGAAGATTATGAGTAAAGAAGGAAGATTTATAGATTTATAATTCTTTTTTATTTTGTTGACTTAAATTCAATATTAAATATAATAGTGTGTAAGAGGGTGAATTATATGAGAAATAGAAAAAAAGTAATAGCATATTTAACAGTTTTAAGTATGATGCTTTCAGCATGTAAATACAACCTAAAAGATTTGTTTAAAGAAAATGAATTACTACAAGAATTACCACAAGATGATTTTACAACATCATATCAAGAAAGCGTACCATCAACTATTGAGACAAAAGAAACATATGTGGTTGAAACGACAATGCCTATTATAGAAGAACCTAAAGTGACATATGCTGTAGTTTGTGCGACTACAAATGTAAATATTAGATCAAGTAATACTACAAAGTCTTTAAAAATAGGTGAACTAAAAGAAAATGAAACTGCAATAAAAATATTATCTTGTGATAATAACTGGGATCTAGTTAAGTATAATAATCAAATAGGATATATACATCGTGATTATTTAGAATATACAGATGAAGTATATAAAGATGATTATAAACATACCTTTTATAACGATATAGCACTTACTAAAACAGCTTTAAATTTTAGATATGAACCTACTACTGAGGCACAAATAATAACTACATTTGAAGAAAATACTGAATTACAAGTGATAGCTAAAGTAGATAATGGATGGTTATTAGTAAAACATAATGGTGTTATAGGGTATGTTCATGGTGATTATGTTATATCTTTATTAGAAAGAATAAATGATGAGTATGAGAACTTAAATATGACTAATTTAGATGTAAAGAAAATAGTATATGCGACTACAGGACTAAATATTAGAAATGGTGATAGTACAGATTATGAAATAATTTCAGGATTAGAAGAAAAAGAAAGTGTAAGAGTACTAGAAGAATATAAAGATTGGTATTTAATTCTTACAAATGATTATAATTTTGGTTTTATAAATAAAAATTATACAGAAAAGTTAGATGATATTTTTGTAGTAGTAGATATTGGAGAACAAAAATTATATTTGTATAATAATGATGAATTATGCTACATGACACCTGTAACAACAGGTAAAGATACAACACCATCAGATAAAGGATTATTTAAAATTTACTATAAAGAAAGAAAAACGTACTTGATGAATAATTCATTCGTAGAATATTGGATGCCATATAATGGCGGTGAAGGATTACATGATGCTTCTTGGAGAAGTGAATTTGGAAAAGAAGATTATAAGTATAATGGTAGTCATGGTTGTATAAATATACCACCTGAAATTGCTGATGAGATATATGAAACAGTATCTGTTGGAACTAAAGTTTTAGTTCAAAGATAAAATATATAAGATAAATGCAATCAAATTAGGTTGTATTTATTTTTTTATAAGGAAAGTTATATTTGAGTTAAAAAATATAAAAATAAAACAAAAAATTTATAAAAAACTAATGCAAAAAACAAGTAAAGTATGATATACTAAAAATAGAAGATAGAAAGGAGTTTAATTTTATGAAAAAATTACGAGAGAAAAAAGGATTTACATTAGTAGAATTACTAGCAGTAATAGTAATACTAGCAATAATATTAGTAATAGCAGTACCAACTATTACTAACACAATAAAAGAATCAAAGA
>CALVQZ010000050.1 GCA_944358275.1 uncultured Bacilli bacterium | reverse complement strand
TGTGGTACTGCTATTACTAATATTATTGCTAGTATTATTATTACTGCTAATAATTCTACTAGTGTAAATCCTTTTTTCTTTAACACCTTTTCATTCATAATTTTAAACACTCTCCCTATTTTGTATTGTACATATATATTATACCCCCCCCTATGTCAAGTACTTTTTGTAAATTTCTTTATTTTTTTTTAAATTATTTTATTTATCTTTTTATATTTTATTTAATCCATTAAAAAATATAGGTAATTACTAGAGTTATTACCTATATTGTATGAATAATATCATTTTTTTACATTTATTTACTTAGAAAAAATTATTTTTTCATTAAATATTTTGCTGTTCTTATCATTTGGCATGTATAACTCATTTCATTATCATACCATGCAACTACTTTTACAAGTTGTCCTTCTTCTGTATCTATAATTTTTGTTTGTGTTGCATCGAATAATGAACCATATCTAATACCTATAACATCGCTAGATACTATTTCATCTTCTGTATATCCTAGTGTGTCGTTTGCACTTTTTTTCATTACTTCGTTTATTTGTTCTTTTGTAACTTTTTTATCTAATACACAAACTAGTTCTACAAGTGATCCTGTTGGAACAGGCACTCTTTGTGCACTTCCATCTAGTTTACCACTTAATTCAGGTATTACAAGTCCAATTGCTTTTGCTGCTCCTGTGCTATTTGGAACTATGTTTTCTGCGGCTGCTCTTGCTCTTCTTAAATCTTTTTTTCTATGTGGACTATCTAATGTATTTTGATCGTTTGTATATGCATGTATGGTAGTCATTGTTCCATATTTTATTTTGAAGTTATCGTTCATTACTTTTGCAAGTGGTGCTAGACAGTTTGTCGTACAGCTTGCAGCTGAAATTATTTCTTCACTTCCATCTAATACATCTTCATTAACACCAAATACTATTGTTTTCATTTCTCCTTTTCCTGGTGCTGAAATTATTACTTTTTTTGCACCAGCTTTAATATGAGATTCTGCATCTTCTTTTTTAGTGAAGAACCCAGTACATTCGAACACTACATCCACACCTAGGTCTTTCCATGGTAAATTTATTGGTTCTTTTTCACTATAAATTCTTATTTTTTTACCATCTACAACAAGTGAATCTTCTGTATTTTCTATTGTATGTCCTTCATATCTTTTTTGTGCTGTATCGTATTTTAGTAAGTGTGCTAGTGTATGAGCATCTGTTAAATCGTTTATCGCTACAACTTCAAATTCACCACTTCCAAATACTTCTCTAAAACATAATCTTCCTATTCTTCCAAAACCGTTTATTGCTACTTTTATCATTTTTTCCTCCTAATCTTCAAAACATCCATTACCAATAAATTCTCTCATTACTGAATCAAGTGGTATACTTGCACTTGGCATTGGTAATATCATTCTTAATATATTTATTAAACGAATCGCTTCGTTGTAATTTGGGTCATCTTCACTTACTGAGAATAATAATGGTTCAGCATATACTTTTAATACACTCATTTCATATATTAGTGAAGTGTTTAATACTATATCTGCTTTATCTTGATATGGGAATACATATTTAGTTTCTCCATCTCTTACTCTCCACCATGATTCTAATGTTGCACTTGCATTATATCCTCTTCTTAAGTTATCTCTGACCATCCTTCTTAATAATCTATTATCTGTAGTATTTACTCTATTATGATTATCTATGTTTACTCCTGTTAATGGTGAAATATATATCTTATATTTATTCTCACTATTTATGGATTTTGTTAATTCATCATTTAGTGCATGAAGTCCTTCTACTATTAAAATACTATCTTTATCTAATTTAATTTTTCTTTTATATTCTTTAGAGCCTGTTATAAAATTAAATGTTGGTAATGTTACTTCTTTGCCTTCTAGCATTTCAGTAATTTGCTTATTGAATAATTCTATATCTAGTGCTCTTATTGATTCGTAATCTTTAAATCCATGCTCATCAAGTGGTGTTTCTTTTCTTTCTTTAAAGTAATCATCTACTGATAATGCGATAGGTTTTAACCCTTTTCCTTCTAGGAACATTTCAAGTTTTTTTGATGTAGTTGTCTTTCCTGAACATGATGGGCCTGCAATTAAAACCATTTTTATTTCTTTTTTTGTAGATATTGTTTCTGCTATATCTAGTAATGATTTGTTATAAGTTGCTTCACTCATAAATATTAGATCGTTCCATTTACTTTGTGATAATTTTGAATTTATATCTACAAAGTTTCTAGCACCAATTCTATTTGCCCAATTGATATATTCTATAACCGAATTAAAGAATTTATCATGGTGTATGTATTGTTGTGCTACTCCATCATCATATATTGTGGGTAACATAAGTACAAATCCATTATCACTTAAATATTTAAGATTATAACTTGTTATACATGATGTGTCTACATACATTTTCCCATAGAAATAATCATATAATTCACCTAGTTTATAGATAGTTACTGAAGTATTACTAACATATTTTAATAAATCAGCATTACATTTTAATCCTTTATCATTAAAATATTTTATCATCTTTAATCTATTTACATTTAATTTTTCTATTTTTTCTTTACTATCTATTATTTCTTTCATTCTTTTATCTATTTTTGATAGTAGTTCTTCATTTAAACCATCTACTAGGCAATATATTCCTTTATCAATGGAATGCTCTAAGTATAATTCTTTTCCCGTTATATCTTTTACTGCTTTACATAGTATGAAAATTGCTGTTCTTTCATATACTCTATTACCATTAGAGCGTGTAATATCATAGAATTTTACTTTGCAATTTTCAGTTAATGCCTCATCTAATCCTGCCATTATTCCATTTACTTTTGCTGCTAGAATTTGATGTTTAAAGTCTTTTTGAAAATGTGATGCAACTTCCATAAGAGTAATATTCTTTGGATACTCATATTCGTTGTTATTATATATAATTTTTATCTTTTCCATAATGCCTCCCTTTATAGTATAGCATTTTACTACTATTTTGTCACATTTTTATTGTTTATTTGTCGATTGTATACATGAATAATTATCATTTATTTTACCTAATATAATTATAGGTGATATTATGAATTTAATTCCAACTGTTATTGAAAAGCAAAATAATTATGAAAGAGCATTTGATTTATATTCTCGTCTTTTACAAGATAGAATAATTATGCTTTGTGGTGAAATTGATGATAATCTTTCTAATATTGTTGTTGCTGAACTTTTATATTTGGATTCTTTGAATCATGATGATATTAGTATATATATAAATTCAAATGGAGGAAGTATAACTTCTGGTATGGCTATATTTGATACTATGAATTTTATAAAAAGTGATGTATCTACTATATGTGTAGGTATGGCAGCATCTATGGCGGCATTTTTATTGGCAAGTGGTAAAAAAGGTAAAAGATATGCGCTTAAGAATAGTGAAGTTATGATTCACCAACCATTAGGTGGTGCGAAAGGGCAAGCGACTGAGATAAAGATTGCTGCTGAAAGAATCCTTAGAATTAGAAATAAGATGAATGAAATTCTTGCTGAAATGACAGGAAATGATGTAAAACAAATTGAAAATGATACCGAAAGAGATAACTTTATGACAAGCAGTGAAGCTCTCTCTTATGGTATCATAGATAAAATTTTATAACTAATCATCATTTCTTCTTAGAATTAGTAAATATCTTAAAAGTTGTGCTAAATTTGCAAAGAATGATGCGACATAAGTGTATGCTGCAGATCTAAGCATCTTTTTTACTTCTTTTAATTCTTCTTGTGTTATTACATTTAATTTAACTAATTCTACTGCTGCTCTTTTTGATGCATTAAATTCAGTAGGCAATGTTATAAGTTGAAATATTAGTGCTACTGACATAAGTAATATACCAAGTAATATTAAATCAAATAGTGATAGTAACCATCCTACAACTATTATTATATATCCAAATTTAGATGAAAAATTCACTATTGGTACTAGAAAGTTTCTTATCATAATAAATAAGTATTTTTCATCGTGCTGTAATACGTGTCCACATTCGTGTGCTGCTACTGCTACACTTGCTATACTTGATGATGAGTAAATATCATTTGATAAACTTACTACATTTGTTTTTGGATTAAAGTTATCTGTTAAAGTGCCAGATACTTTTTTTATTTTTATTTTTTTATTTAGATTATGGCTTTCTAATATTTTTTCAGTAACATCTTTTCCTGTCATTTTGCTTTTTATATCATGAGTGCTATATTTTTGATATGATGAATTTATATACATTTGTGATGCCCACACTAAAATAAGTGGCACTATTATTAGTAATAAATCCATATGTCCCTCCTTTTTGTTGTTTTTAATATTTTATTTGTATTTAATTATATCATACATTTTTTTAAAATCAAAATTTCAACTCGAGCTTTCAATTCAAAATTACCCATTATAAGTTTTTCGTCAGTAGATGAAAATCCGTATACTAATAAAATTTTATTTTAATTTTTTTATCTTACTTCTTTTTCTACTTAAAAATACCAATACAATACTTATAATTAAGTTTGTACTGGTAACTTATTATTTCTTTACCTATCTAAAGAATATTACTAATCATTTAGATTATTAAATTCATCTATTGCATCTAATATTCTATATATACTAGTATGTGGATTAGAACTTAATAAATCTTTATTATTTTTAATAATTTGCTGTTCAAGATGTCTTGCAGTACTTCTTGCCTTATCTGTCGAATCTTTAATTATTTTGTACATATCCATACTTTCTTTATATGTACCATTTAATTTTTCTAATTTTCTTTTTACTTCTTTACTTGTTTGAAACTTTAATTCGTTATTTTAATAATGTATTACATACCATATTTCAAAAGTTGGAGCTGATGTCACTATTTCTATATTATGCCCTATGCATTCTTTTTCTATCTCTTTTATTTCACTTATTCGTTTTTGATCTAAATCTGTGTCTAGTACTAAGAAGATTCTACAATTATCTTCTGAAGCAACATCTTCATTACGAATATATTTTAATAAATTATCTAACATACCAGTACTATTACCTGTAGAAAACTGAATCCTTAAGTTTCTATTACTATGATTTCTAAAATAGTAATATTCCGAAGATTTTTTTACCACCCTCTGAACAAATAACAATTAAGGGTTTTTTCTTATTATGTCTTAATTGTCTTCTAGCCATAAATCAATATCTCTTATAAATGGAATAGCTCCATATCTACCATTTATATAACCTTTTTGAATATTTTCATCTTTTCTAACCGAAAAAGAATCAAGTGGATACAAGTCTGAAACTCCATTTTCTGAATTTTTTTCTGTAAACCATATTTGGTCTCTTCTTAATAATTCTAAATTTAATAAGTTAGTAGCGTGTGTTGTAAATATTAACTGACTATTAGCTTTATTTATTTCTTTATTATTAAATAATTTAACTATAAATTCTACTAAAGCTGGATGCATACTTCTTTCTAATTCTTCAACTACAATAACTTTAGTTGTTTCAAATGCTCTTTTTAAGAATGGAGCAAATGCAAATAATACTCTTGTTCCAGATGATTCTTCAGTGAAGTTTAATTTATAAGTATGTTTGTTATTATTATCATCTACAACTTCATGTTCAAGTTCAATACTAACATTTTTAACTTTAAATTTTTCACCATTTCTTGCAAGTTGTGGTACTAACATATCAACCATTGTACTATCCATATCTTTTTCTTCATAGTCAACAGTAATATCTTTAATAAGAATATCTGCTTCTTTTAATAATTTTAAAGCAAATTCTTTTAAATTTTCTTCGCCACTACTATAAGCTATTAAATCTTTATCAGCAATATTTTCAAAAGAATCATATGTATCTATTGCATTTGCAAACCAAAGATAAGCATCTTTAGTTTTATCATAGTTCCATGTAGTTGCTGTTGATAAAAACAATTTATTTTCTGTATTATTAGTTGCTAAAGATTCTAATTTACTTTTATCGTTAGTAAATTCATAATTATTTGTCTTAGTTCTTGTAAAAATATTAGTTGGCTTTTGACTATAATAAGCATCTAATACTTCATCATATACTTTGTTTACATCCGCACTAAAGAAATATCTATACTTAATATCATTTACTATAAATATAAATTCAAATTCACTTGGTTTATTTTTGCTTACTTCATCAAATAAAAATGGTTTAATAAAATTCCATTTTTCTCCTACAGGTATTAAACTAGAATTTCTTACCATCAATATTGCGCAAGTAAAAGCTTTTAATATGTTTGATTTACCTGAAGCATTCGCTCCATAAATTGCAGTAGTTTTAAGTAAATCAATATTATTATTAGATATTATATTATCTAAGTTTTCATTGCCATTACCTTTTTCCATAGATAATGTTACTTTATCTTTAAAAGACAAAAAGTTCTTAACACTAAATTCTATAAGCACTTTTATCTCCTCCTATATGTATTATATACAAAAAATATTAAAAAAATACACTTATTTATTTAATTTTTGTGTTTTTTTTGCAAATGTTAAAATAATATTTATTATTTTGGCAATATTTTTTTATTTGTCAAGTATATATAGTTTTATCAAGAATGTTTACTCGCTAAAATAGTTGTGCTATATTGTTTTAAAAAAGAAAAGAGTATTGAGCTTTGTCAACACTCTATAAATACCAATTGAAAACTCAATTGGCATTTATATTCATTAACTTCTAGCAGCACCATCTACACTTAGTATTTCACCTGTAATATAGCTTGCTAAATCGCTCGATAAGAACATTATTGCATTTGCTATATCTTTTGGTTTTCCTATTCTACCAAGTGGGATAGTTTTTATAAGTGGTTCTATCATTTCTTTAGGTAATGATGATACCATATCTGTTTCTGTAATACCTGGTGCTACTGCATTTACTCTTATCCCTTTAGGTGCTAGTTCTCTTGCTAAGGATTTTGTCATACCATTTACTGCAAATTTACTAGTGGGATACATTACTCCACTTGGTTGGCCATAAATACTTACCATAGAACTTGTATTTACTATTACACCTTTTGTTTCTTCTAAGTAACTGCATGCTACTTTAGATACTGTGAAAACTGCTTTAATATTTAGGTTTGCTATTTTGTCATATTCTTCTTCTGTATAACTAGTAAGAGGTGTTCTTGATGATATTCCAGCATTATTTACTACAATATCTATTTTACCAAAGTCTTTTTTTACTTTTTCAAAAACTTCTTTTACTTCTTTTTCTTTATGTAAACATGGATAGAAACCTAATACATCGTAAGAATTATTTTCTTTTTTTAATTCATCTATTGCTTTATCAACTGTTTCTTTTTTACTGCCTAATAATGCTACTTTAGCACCATTTTGTAAAAATGTACGAACTGTTTCAAAGCCAATTCCTCTAGTTCCGCCTGTTATAATTGCTACTTTTCCTTCTAACATTTTCACTCCTTTACATTTTTATTTAGTTATATTTTTTAAGATTACCGTCTTTGTTCTTGACATTTCTCTTAATGTTGTCATTATTCCTTCATTACCTATTCCAGAATATTTCCAACCACCAAATGGCTGTTCGAATGATCTAAAGAAGCTTGCACCATTTACTACAAATCCACCACTTTCTACTTTTTCACTAACTTTAATAGCTTTATTCATATCTTTTGTAATTATACCTGCAGAAAGTCCATAAATTGATTGATTTGCTATTTCGATAGCTTCTTCTATAGTATCAAATCCAATGACTGAAATTACTGGTCCAAATATTTCCATATCTTTTGCTACTTCCATATCTTTTGTAATTCCATCTATAATAGTTGGCTCGTAGAATGCTTTATTTCTTTTTCCTCCAATTACGATATGGGCACCCTCTTCAACCGTTTTATTAACTTGTCTTTCTACTTCAATAGCAGCATCTTCACTAATTAAACATCCAATGTCGCTATCCATATCTGATGGCATTCCTACTTTTAATGTTTTTATTTTATCTACCATCTTTTTTATAAATTCATCTTTAATTGAATTTTCTACTAAGAAACGTTTTGAAGCACAACATACTTGTCCAGTATTATATAATCTACCCCATACTGTTTCTTCTACTGCTAAATCTAAATCTCCATCTCTACATATGATAAATGCATCATTACCACCTAATTCTAATGAACTATGTGCACAGTGTTCAGCACAATTTTTAGCAGCATCAATTCCTGCTGTAGTAGACCCAGTAAGTGTTACCATATCTACTTTTGGATGGCTAGTCAATGTTTTTCCAACTACTGAACCAGAACCATGTACTACTGATATTACTCCTTCTGGGATACCTGCTTCTTCTAAAAGTTCAACATATTTAGTAAGTGTTAGAGGGTTAACACTTGCTGGTTTTAATATAACTGCATTACCCATCAATAATGCTGGTGGTACTTTATTTATAAATATATCACTTGGAAAGTTGAATGGAATTATTGCTACAACTACTCCTAGGGGTTGTTGTATCGTATATTGAATTGTATTTTCTTGTCCTCTTTCTGTTCCTCTATATATAACATTCCCATAATCATGTTTTACTTTTTCTACATATGCTGGTACTCCAATTTGAATATTAGCAATTTCATTATATGCTTCTTTTATTGGCTTACCTGTTTCATCAGATAAAAGTTTTGCTAGTTTATCTTTATCTCTTAAAACTAATTGTGCAAACTTAGTTATAATTTCGCATCTTTCTACTACTGGTTTTTCGCTCCAAGATTTTTGTGCTTTATATGCAGCTTCTACTGCTTTTTCTACATCTTGTTTAGTAAGGCTTGGAACAGTATCTATTAACTTACTTGTTGCTGGGTTTATTACTTCTATTGTTTTTCCATCAGAAGAATCAACCCACTTACCGGCAATTAAACTTTTCATTATATTCTCCTTTCTTATTTTTTAAATCCTGTAAATGATAATGATAATCCACCTACTGTATTAGCAGAGTGTTCGCAAGTTCCGTATTCACCAAAAGTAAATACCATTAAGAATTCTTTATTACCTGTTACTTCTTTTACTGTCTTATAGATTTCATCTTCTTTATTTACAAGTTGTAAACCTAATCTTCTTCCTCCACAGTGTACAAGAAAATAACTATCAGCTCCTCCTATTAAATTATCAACTTCTCTTATTGTTTTTGGATTTGCTTCTACCATTTCTTCTGGATCTAAATGTAGGCGAATACATGCTGTTTTTTCTATTAGTCTTGCACCAATATTCATAGAACCATCATTATTTGCAGCCATTGGGTGACGAACTGCAGTAGTTCTACCTATTATATCTTTAACTCCTAGTGGGTCAAAAATTGTTGCTGTAAGTAAGTTACCACCTTTTACTTCTTCTTCTTTTTTGCCTGTCCACTTGCAATATTTACTAACAGCAGGAACTCCATCAATTTCTACTAAAGTTCTATCGTTAACAACTTTTGTCATAATACCATAGTCATTTGTTTCTTTATATTGACCATTGTAAATATTAACCATTGGTGAAGATGTTGCAAATAAACATATAGCACATCCATCAGAGAATACTTCATCATCACAAATAATACTCCATTTACCTTCAACTGTATTATCTGCAGCAGAACCACCAAAAACAGGAATACTACCAATTACATCTTGTACACCAAGAATATAATCTTCTTCTTCTTTTGGACTTGCTGTCATAAAGAAATAGTTTGGTTTTTTACCATTTAATTCTTTCATTGCTTTTTTAGCTAAAGCACGTCCAATTTCTCTAGCACTTTTCCCCTCTTCTTTTTTAGAGCCAGCTACTCCAACTTCAACATCTCCTCCAAAACTCATAATTCCTGAATATCCAGTTTCAGCATTTAGATATCCTCCATGAGTACAGATTGCTGCTGATGAAGTGCATCCTAAAACATGAGTGTTAGATACACTTCTAACTCCTTTTAATATTGATTTTTGATCCATTACGCATGATGTAAATAATAAACCAACCTTGGCATTATCTAGTTTTGCCATTTTAGCTGTTTCTACACCACTTTCATAAGCATCAACATTTTGACTATAACCAACTTTCGTATTTAACATTTATTACCTCCTCATTTATCATTGGTTAGTAGTACTACACTACCACCTTTAGTATAAAACATAATTGTTTACTTTACAAGTTATTTACTATCATTTGTTGTCAACTTTACAAAAAAAGAAAAAAAGAAAGATTGGCGCTTCCTTTCTTTACAATATATATTATTTTATTTCAAATGTTGTTCCTTCTCTTGTATCTTTTATAATTACATTCATACTATTTAATTCTTCTCTTATTTTATCTGCTAAAGCATAATCTTTATTTGATTTAGCAATATTTCTTTTATTTATCAAGTCATTTATTTTATTTAAAAAATTTACATCTATTTCTTTTTTATCTTCAAGTAAATCTAAAGATAAAACTTTATCAAATTCTTTTATAAGATACAATTTTGAAGTATCATTTAACACATTATCTTTAAGTACATCGAATAAAACTGTAAGAGCATTTGATGTATTTAAGTCATCTTCTAGTGCTGATTTAAAGTTATTCATATATTCATTTGCTTTATCACTTAATACTTCGTCTTTAGAATTAAGTGCCTTTATTCTACTTTTTAGCTTTTTATATGCATTTTCTGCTGTATCCAAAGAATCAAAACCAAACATTAACTGTTTTCTATAATGTGATTGTAGACACATAAATCTATAACTTAGAGGATCATATCCTTTACTTTCTAAAAGTGAAACAGTTAAAAATTCTCCTTTACTTTTACTCATCTTTCCACTTTTATCATTTAAGTGTTCTCCATGAACCCAATAATTACACCATTTATGTCCTAAATATGCTTCGCTTTGTGCAATTTCATTAGTGTGATGAGGAAATATATTATCAACACCACCACAGTGTATATCTAAGTATTCACCTAAATATTTCATAGATATACAAGAACACTCTATATGCCAACCTGGATATCCTACTCCAAATGGAGAATCCCATTTCATTTCTTGATTATCAAATTTTGATTTAGTAAACCATAATGCAAAATCAAATGGATTTTTCTTCATTTTATCATGTGTAACATCTTCTCTTGCACCAATTATAAGTTCTTCTTCATTTTTACCTGATAATTTATAATAATCTTTTGCTTTACTAATATCAAAATAAACATTATTACCTGCAGTATATGCATACTTTGTATCTAATAACTTTTGTATTACTTTAATATACTCATCAATATTATCAGATGCTTTAGATATTATTTCTGGCTTTCTTATATTAAGTTTTTCAGTATCTTTAAAAAATGCATCAGTATAATATTCTGCAATCTCATATACTGTTTTTCCTTCTCTTTTAGCACCCATAAGCATCTTATCTTCACCTGTATCTGCATCATTTTGTAAATGACCAACATCAGTAATATTCATTGCTCTTTTTACTTTATATCCGACAAATTCAAGTGATTTTTCAAGTATATCTTCAAATATATAGGTACGAAGATTACCTATATGAGCATAATGATATACAGTAGGTCCACATGTATACATTTTTACTTCACCATCACTATGAGGAATAAAATCCTCTATTTTCTTAGAAAGCGAATTATATAGTTTCATAATACCTCCCTTAATAATTCTATTATAGAATCTATAACATATTTCTTATTTTCTTCTCTTGTTTCATAAATAACAGTTAATTCTTTATTATAATAGTGATTATTATCTTTATCATATACGCTCATATAAACAATATTATCTTCACCACTTAAATTATTTATATCTTGTCTTTTTAACTTACCTGTAACGCCTACACCATAATTTGAATTTGTAAACTCACTTATGCTTTTACTCATTTCATTTGCAGTATTCATACTATAGACTGAATATTCATCTATTACAGACTTGCTTACTCCCATCTTTATCTTATATTCATTAGAATAAGTAATTGCGCCATACTTAAATACTTCACTGGCACCAGGAATATTAGTAATACAATTAGCAAGAGCACCACCAGTACATGATTCCATAGTACTTATCGTTTTATTTAATTTTATAAGTTTTTCAATAATTTTTTTCATATATATCACGATAATATTATAACATTTTTAAAAGAAGAATAGAATAAAATATGGAAATTATGTATTACTATTATATTTATTCTTTCTTAATATAAACATTTATTTACATAATAAACCTTAATTCTTTCATTATGCTTATGCTGTTTTAATCTCTGTTACACCTAATTTTATACCATCTATGAATGTTTTTGCGGCTTCATCTTTTACATAAACTTTAGTTAAGTTTGAAGTAGATGATAACATACTACCATAACTTGTTACATTAGTAAAATCAGCATTACTTAAATCTATTGTTGTGATTCTATAGCACTCATAAAACATATAACTCATATCTGTTACTTTACTTGTATTAAGCATATTTATATCTATACTTGTTATTGGCGTGTCATCTGTAAGATGTGTTGCACTTGTATTTACTAATCTTTTTATTCTTTGATTGAATGTTGTTCCACTTGCTAATGTTGTTATTGGACAAGCTCCTTCTGTTACTTCTACATTACCTCTTGTTCCATTACAAACATTTAATGCTTCAAATTGTCCTTTCCCTACTACTTTTATCGTTGCTTCTCCTTTTTCATTAAATGTTATATTGCAACTTTCATATTCATTAGTATCTATATTTGTTACATCTGAGCATTCTATATCACTTGTACTTTCTCCTAATGTTTGTC
>CALVQZ010000049.1 GCA_944358275.1 uncultured Bacilli bacterium | reverse complement strand
ATAGTTATCGTATGTCTTTACTTTATCTTTAAAAAAAACTAAAAACATATCAGTCAAAATGTTTAGTTCTTTACTTTCGTTTAAGCAATTTTTAACAACTTTTACATCAATTTATATATTAAACCATTTTTACTATTTTTCCAAGTTGCAAGTCCCATATTTTCTTTATTAGAGTTTGATTTTTTGAAAATGATTTATATTCTAATATTCTTTAAATAGCATAATAAATTTTATTTTTAACTATTTAAAAAATTTTAGATTTGAAACAATAATCAGTAGATGTATCAATAAATAAATCAGTAATTTTTTGATAAGACATTATAGAAAATCTATATAATTCAAAGTCTATATTCATAATAATATTTTGTTATACTAAATATAACAAAAATGTATTTTAATTATATAAATAAATGTAATATAATATAAGTAGGTGGTGATATATATGGATAAAAGAGCAAGTCAAATATATTATGAAATGGATAAATATGGAGATAGAATGATGCTAGATACTTTAAATAAATTTTATAACGGACAACTTAGAGCGCTGATAGAAGAATATAAGAATAGTGAAAAACTAATTGATATGCATACTCATACAAGTTATTCTGATGGAGAATTATCTCCAATAAAACTAATAGAATATGCAATTAAAAGAAAAATAGGTACACTTTCTATTACAGATCACGATACTATAGAGGGTGTAAAAACTATAGATAAAACGAGTCCTTTAATTGTAGAAAGTAAAATAAAAGTTGTAAATGGAATAGAATTAACTGCTAAAGTAAATAAAGGAAGGATGCATATACTTGGGTATGATATTGATATAGATAATGAAGATCTAAATAAGGAAATGATGATTCTAAGAGATAATAGTATAAATTCAGTCTTATCTGTTATGGAACAAATAAAAAAAGATTATGAAATTGTATTTGGATATGAAGATATTAAAAAATTAGTTAACGCTAATCATAATTTAGGAAGACCAGATCTAGCAAAATTATGCATTAAATATGGGTATGCAGCAAGTGTTCAAGAAGCATTCGATAAGTATTTAATAGATGCATATAATAAGACAAGACACACGAATAAAGGAATTTCCTATGAAGAATGTTTAGATTTAATCACAAAAAGTGGAGGTATTCCTGTTTTAGCGCACCCTAAGACATTAGAATTAACAGAAAAAGAATTTTTAATATTATTAAAGGATATGATAAAATGTGGCTTAAGAGGAATCGAAGTATATCATTCAAGTCATACAAAAGAGAATACGGAGTACTATGAAAAAATAGCAAAAGAATATGATTTACTAATAAGTGGTGGGAGTGACTATCATGGAAAAAGTGTAAAACCAGATATAGAATTAGGAAGAGGTAAAAACAATAATCTAAAGATAAAAGAGTTATCATTATTAGATAAAATACATTAGCGTTTACATGCAAAAAATAAAATATTTTATAAATAACAAAGAAAAGTAAAAGAGAAATTATTTTAAGTTTTATTTTCTCAATGATTTTAGTTTTATATGTAATATAGCATTATTAGCATTTATTAGTTTTAATGTGAATTATAAGTTGTATAAATTGGTTAGTGGTGATTAAATATGAATAGAAAAATAAGTAAAGAAATTGAAAATATATTAAAAAGTAATAATATTACATTTGAAGTAGCTTGTATTAAACAACTAAATGAAATATATGAATTATACAATAACAGGACAATTTGGTTTAAAGAAAATAATATAAAGCAATGGTCAAAATATATAGCTAGGCACAAAAAAGAATTCCCAATCGCAATTAAAAATGAAAATTATTATATATTGAAAAAAAATAATGAAATAATTGCTGGTTTTGAATTATCTAATAATCCCGGTCATTTTGAAGATAATGGAAAATCTTTTTATCTATATAAAGTTGTATCAAAAGTAGGTTATAAAAATATAGTAACATTTATTTTTATGATTTGTAAAGATTTGGCAAAGAATAATAATAAAAAATATTTAAGACTTGACTGTATAAAATGGAATGATAAACTAAATGACTTATATGAAAAACACGGTTTTAAATTAGTAGGTTGTGGAAAGTTTGATTATGAATATTGTTTAAGGGAGTGTAATGTAGATGAATAAAGTAATAATAGGAATTGTTGCAAAACATACTATAGAAGCAAAAAAAAGACCTAATACATATATTAGAGATGAAGTTAAACAAGCAATATTTGATAATGATGCTATTGCAATTGGAATATTGCCGCCGGAAAATGAAATTAAATTATGTGGTAATGAATGGAAAGATACACAAACTGAAAAAGAAAAAGAAGATTTAATTACCCAAATAAGCTTATGTGATGGAATTATTATTCAAGGTGGGACACAAAATGATGAATATGAAAACATAATAGCAAAATATTGTTATGATAATAATATACCAATTTTAGGAATATGTGCAGGTCAAAATAATATTGTAAGATCTTTAGGTGGAACTACTTTAAAAGTAACTAATCCAGAAAAACACAATAATACTAATGATAACTATGTTCATAGTATAAAAATAAATAAAGATTCGAGATTTTATGAAATAGTAAATAAAGACGAAATGCTTGTAAATTCAAGACATAATAATGCAGTTGATAAATGTCCTTTGTTAGATAAAGTTGCCTTTTGTGAAGATGGATATGCAGATGGAGTAAAATCAAAAGATAAATATTTTTATATTGGCTTAAGGTTTCACCCAGAAAGTCTTTATAAAATAGATGAAAATCATAATAAAATCTTTTTAGAATTTATAAAGGTTTGTAAAATCAGGAGTAATAAATAATG
>CALVQZ010000048.1 GCA_944358275.1 uncultured Bacilli bacterium | reverse complement strand
AATAAGTCAATAATTTATTAAGAGACATTTTCACTAATTATTAGCGAATTTACTATAATATAAAACAGAGACATTTTCACTAATTATTGTTTACTAAAAATAGAGACATTTTTAGTAATTATTCACATTACTATATGAATATAACTTATAAATGATACTTATAAATTAACTTGTTTTTACATTATTTACATAAAGTTGTTGATTTTTTAATGTTTATTTGCTAAAATTAACTTGTTTAAATGATGGAGGTGAAAAGTGTGCCAAATATTAAAAGTGCTAAGAAACGTGTAAATGTTATTAAAAGACAAAGTGAAGAAAATATTCCAGTAAGAAGTAGTATGAGAACTGCTGTTAAAAAAGCAAGTAAAGAAACTTCTAATCAAAACTTAGTAAATGATGCTATTAAGAAAATCGATACTGCTGTTAGTAAGGGCATTATTAAAAAGAATACAGCAGCTAGAAAAAAATCACGTCTAATGAAAAAAGTAAATTCGAAGTAATTATTTGCTTCTTTTTTTTATTTTTTTTAAATATTTGTAGTATAATAGAAATGGTGATACTATGAAAATACTTAAATCTCTAGTTGTATTATTAACTTTATTTACTTGTTTTACTTTTTGCTATGGATACTTAAATGATAAAGAGGTATTTGATACACTTATAAATTATTATGATAGAACTCCTTCTATCTTATCATATAATGAGTATACTAAAGATGTAGATGTCGATTTTGTAGAATTGACAGATGATTTTGAAGCAAATAATAGACAAGAACTTTTAAACATTTATTATACAATTATTTCTTCTGGAATGGATGAATTTACATTCTTTTGTGCTCCAGAGTACACAGATTGTATAAATGAAGTTATAAAAATTAGTAGTAAAGATAGTGATATACTTTCTCAAATTAACAATTTTGTTAATGTATATAATAGCTTTAAAAACATAAAAACTATATATACGACTAGTGGTAAAGTAACCTTAACAATAAATAAAGTTTATAGCAATGATGATATAAATACAATAAATTCTATACTTGATTCTATTGAAGAAACACTATATTTAGATGCATCTTCTACTTATGATAAAGTTTTAGCTATTCACGATTATATTATAAATAATACAAAATATAATTTAGATGACGAAAATAAAACAGGTACTGCATCATCTACTGCGATTGGGGTATTTGTAAAAAAATTAGCTACTTGTAATGGATATACAGATGCAGCAGCATTATTACTAGATAGATTAGATATTCCTAACGTAAGAGTTTCTAATAGTAATCATATATGGAATTTAGTATATATAGATAATAAATGGTTACATATGGATTTAACTTGGGATGATCCTGTTAATTCTTTAAATAAAGATATTTTATTACATGATTATTTTTTAAAAACAACGGCTGAATTTGAAGAAATTGAAAAATTAAAGCCAGATAATAAACATACATTTAATAAAGAAATATATGATTTTATAAGTTAAAACTAACTATCAACTAGTTAGTTTTTATATACTCTTCTACCTCTTTTATAGTCTTATTAAAATCATCAAAATTAACATTAAACCATTTTACATTCATCTTATTATTTATCCATGTATATTGTCTTTTCGCATACCTTCTTGAATTTTTCTTTATTAGATCAACTGCTTCATCAAGAGAAATTTCTTTATTAAAATATTTATATAACTCTTTATATCCTATTGCTGTATTTATAGGAATAGAGTTTATTTTTTTATCGTATAAATCTTTTACTTCATCTAATAATCCTTCTTCTATCATCTCATCTACTCTATCATTTATCCTTTTATATAACTTTTCTCTATCTGTTGTAAGTCCAATAAAATAAACATTATCATAAAGTAGTTTATCTCCATAATTAGTAATATTGTTTCCATTTTTATATTTATTTAACGCTCTTACTAATCTTTTTCTATTATTTACATGTATATCAGTATTCCCATATTTCTTTACTTCATTTAAAAGTTCACCATTAGTAAGATTATCATAATTATCACAATACTCTTCTTCATTAAACCTATAATCATAAAGTAATGCCTTAATATATAAACCAGTACCACCTACTACTATTACATTTTTATTTTCGCTCAATAGCTTATTTAAAATACTTCTACCATCTTTTTGATACTCATACACTGAATAATTATTAACTACACTTCTAATACTTAATAAATGATGTACTACTCCTAAAGTATCAGTTATTTTAGCAGTTCCTATATTCATTTCTTTATATATTTGCATAGCATCCGCATTTATTATATCAGCATTATATTTCTTTGCTAAAGTTAAGCTTAATTTAGTCTTACCAACACCAGTAGGTCCAATTATAACTATTATCATTACATCGCCCTCTTAAATAGTTTTTCTAACTCATAAATAGAATAAAATATAATAGTAGGCCTTCCATGTGGACAAGTATATGGATTTTTGCACTTTCTAAGTTTTTCAATTAACTTTTCCATCTCATCTAAACTAATATTATCATTAGCTTTAATACTTGCTTTACAACTTACAGTCATAGCAACCCTATCATTAAACTTATTTCTATCAAAATTCTTTTCTTTTAATACTATTAGCTCTAATATCTTTTTTATTGCTAATTCTTCATTCCCTTGTGGTAACCAAGTAGGATGACTTCTTATAATAAATGAATTTATACCAAATTCTTCTATGTCAAAATGCATATCTTTTAGTATTTCTAAATTTTCTTTAACAATTAAATATTCATTTACAGGAAGTTCTATATTCATTGGTATTAACATATTTATTTCATCACTACTATTATTAAGTGCATAATAATAATATTCATAATTTATTCTTTCATTAGCAGCATGTTGATCTATTAAATACATTCCTAATTCATTTTGACAAATTATATAAGTACCTAATACGAGTCCAACTGGATACATCATAGGAACTTTCTCATTATCAACAACCTCTTCTTGATAACTTTCTTTTACATAAGATAAATCAAGAGTTACTTCTTCATATGTCTTTTTAGCTTCAGGCTCCTTTTTTTCTTCAATTATCTCTTCTTTATAAATATTACTCTTAGGCACTATAAAACTTTCTTTAACTTCTATTTTAGGTATAAGTATCTTCTCATCCAATGCATTTTTAATAGTAGTAGATATAAGACTTTTTAATGCTTCTATCTTACTAAACTTTATATCTTGATTTGTAGGATGAATATTAACATCTACTTAAGATGTATCAACTTCTATATTAAGTATGACAATCGGATATCTATCATCTGGCTTATATGTATGATATGAATCATTTATACATTTATTTATCTCTTGATTTTTAACTACTCTACCATTTACTATAGTAATAATATGATTTCTATTACTTTTAGTAACTTCAGGCATACTTATATATCCATATACATCATACTCATCATCATTATTTCTAACTTCTATCATCTTTTTAGTTACATCAACTCCATAAATACTATTGATAACTTTTAATAAATTTCCTCTTCCATCAGTATTTAAAAGAGTTTTACCATCGTTAGTTAATATAAAAGATATAGAAGGATAAGAAAGGGCAATCTTATTTATAAAATCAGTTATATGGGCAAGTTCAGTATATAAACTACTTAAATGTTTTAATCTTGCAGGTGTATTATAAAATAACTTTCTTACAGTTATTTCTGTGCCTTTTCTTGCATCACTACTTTCTTTTTTTATAAGCTTACCACCCTTTATTAAAATAAATGTGCCAACATTATCAAAACAAGTTTTTAATGAAACTTCACTAACAGATGCGATAGAAGGAAGAGCTTCTCCTCTAAACCCTAGTGAGTTTATATTAAATAAATCAACTTCGCTTAATAATTTGCTAGTCGCATGTCTTTGAAATGCAAGTAAAGCATCCCCCTCATCCATACCAACACCATCATCAGTAACTTTAATCTCGGTAACACCACTATCAATTAAGTCAATTTTAATCTTACTACTTTTTGCATCAATACTATTTTCTACTAGCTCTTTAACAATAGATGAACACCTTTCAATAACTTCTCCCGCTGCAATTTTGTTAGCAAGAATCTCATCCATTACTTTAATCTTACTCATATTTATCACCTACTTTTTTACTTCTATCTTATCATAATACTTATAATATTTATCTAAAACACCCTTATACTTATTATTCCAAGGCTTATTTCTTCCACAATAATGAATTATTACAGAATTATTCAAAATCCAATCTTCACAAATATGTGGTACAAAATAATTTTGATTCAATAATTTTTCTGTCATATTATAAACATATGGATCAAGAGGAAGTATTTTATTTGCATATAAACCACTTATTACATCTTGATCAGGAAGCATTAACTTTTTACCATTCTTTTTAATAAAATCATAAACATCTTTCTTATCTTGTTCACGCCTTAACAATCTAATATTCATAAGCATTACACCAGAATTTATATAAATATCATTTTTACTCATCTTTAATCTTATTCTATTAAAAGATTGAACGATTCCCCACACATGAGAAGATGCGGCAAAATAATAATTATGTAAGTCCATATTATAAAGCCTATCTATTCTATTTATTATTACTAAATCAGGATCCAAATACAATATCTTATTAACCTTCTTAGGTAAATAAAAAGCTGCTAAAATTCTATAATACATTTCTTTAGGATACCTAGAAGTAGTTGGAGAAGATAAAAACTCATTAGGATCTACCTTTAAATCAATAATATTTATATTCTTAAAAGTATTCTTTTTCAAATAATCAATATTATCTTTAGATAAAGAATCATTCATAACATAAACATCAAACTTCCTATGCTTATTATTTATAGATAATGATTTTAACATAACAACTAAAACTTTTAAATAATTAGAATTTATAGTAACTAAAATATTCATAACGCCTCCATTTATTAAAACTATAAATAGTATATCAATTTTCTAACGAAAAGTCTTTAATTTAGTGAAAGAATTGCAATAAACTATGATCTTTGAATCTTATATGTTCATTCTACGCAAAAATATTCTGCCTTGTCAAAATCTTATTTTTGTTGTATAATGTCATAGGTTGTTCTTTTTTTACTTTATGAAAGGAGAAAAAATGAAATTTTTTGAAAACGGGAATACTCAAGTATTTGCTTTAGGTGGACTTGGTGAAGTTGGTAAAAACATGTATGTTATTATGCATAATAATGAGATTGTTATTATCGATTCTGGTGTTATGTTTCCTAAAGATGAGCTTTTAGGTATCGATTATGTAATTCCTGATTATACTTTTTTAAAGCAAAACGAAAGTAAAATTAAAGGATTATTTATAACGCATGGTCATGAAGATCATATTGGAGGTATACCTTTTTTACTACAAACTGTAAATATACCTGTTATTTATGCGCCTAATCAAGCATTAGAGCTTATAAAAAGAAAAATTGAAGAAAGAAGTATTCCATTTAAAAATTTAAAAGTTATAGATGGCGAATCTAAAATTAAGACTAAACATTTTGAAATTGAATTTTTTAATACAACACACTCTATTCCAGATTCTTTAGGAATAGCAATATCTACTCCTAATGGAGTTATAGTAAGTACAGGAGACTTTAAGTTTGATCTTACTCCTATTGGTCCTATGTCAAATATTCATAAGATGGCTGAAATAGGTAAAAAGGGGGTAAAACTACTTATGAGTGATAGTACTAATGCTCTTGTAGAAGGATTTTCTAAAAGTGAATTTAAAGTTGATGCTGCACTAGGTGATATATTTGCAAGACATACAGGAAGACTTATAATTGCTACTTTTGCATCTAATATATATAGATTAAAACATATTATTGAAACGAGTAAAAAGAATAACCGAAAAGTAGTATTATTTGGAAGAAGTATGGAAACTAATGTAACTATTGCTATAGAAAGTGGTTATATTGATGGTAAAGACGTTATTATAAGTGCTGATGAGGCATTAAAATTAAAAGAAAATGAAATTACTATTTTGTGTACAGGTAGTCAAGGAGCACCTCTTGCTGCTTTATCTAGAATTGCAAATGGAAGTCATAAACAAATTAAGCTACTTCCTAATGACATTGTCGTATTCTCATCTAGTCCTATTCCTGGAAATGGTGCTTATATAGCTAAAACCATAAATCAACTTTATTTAAAGGGTGTTAGAGTACTTACTAATACTTCATTAAATGATATTCATGCATCTGGACATGGTAATGAAGAAGAATTACAACTTATGCTAAGACTTATGAAACCTGAATATTTTATGCCTATGCATGGTGAATATAGGATGCTTAAAAAACATGCTGACTTAGCAATAGAATGTGGTATACCTAAAGATAATGTATTTATAATGGATAATGGTGAAGTTTTAAATATTGGACCTAAAGGTGCTAAGAAGTATGGTGCTGTCACTGCTGGTGATGTTTATGTTGATGGTAATAGAATTGGTGATATTGGTGGTATAGTTATAAAAGATAGAATGATTATGGCTAATGATGGTATAATCGTACTTATTGCTAATATTAAAAATAATAAACAATTATTAGGAAATGTAAATGTTACTACGAGAGGATTTATTTTAGTTAATGAAAATGAAGAACTTATAAATAAAATATCTAATTGTGCTAATGAAAGTATTAAGAAAAATATAAAGATTACTAAGAATAATTATAGCGACTTAAAAACTCTGCTTATTCAAGATGTAAGTCCATTTATTATAAATGAGACTGGTAGAAGACCTTTAATACTTCCTGTATTTATGGATATTAAATAAAAAATGATTTCAAAAAGCGAAATCATTTTTTTATAACATATCTTTTTTCTTTAACCATAAGTATGCGAGTATTGCAAAGAAAACAGAAATACCTATTACAATATAAAATCCATATGAATTATTACTAAATAATATTCCTTCTACATTCATACCCCACAAACCAGATACTATAGTTGGAATTGAAAATACTATAGTTACTGCTGCTAAGAATTTCATTACTATATTTAAATTATTTGAAATAATAGATGCATAAGCATTTGTAGTACCTGCTACTATATCTTTAGATATTGTAACCATTTCTATTGCTTGTTTATTTTCAACTATAGCATCTTGAAGATAATCTTTATCGTCATCGTATAGTTTTAAGACGTTTCCTCTTAATAGTTTTTCCATTACTAATTCGTTTGACTTTAATGATGTAGTGAAATATACAAGAGATTTTTCTAGTGCTAATAGTTTTATTAACTCAGTATTTTTTAATTCTTTTTGTAACTTTAATTCTGTCTTATCTGTTTCATTATTTATCTTTTTTAAATATTGAAGATAATATGTAGCTATTCTATATAATATTTGTAAAGTAAATCTTGTTTTTTTATAAGTATAAAATTCTTTTATTTTAGATTCATAGAAATCTTTTATTATATCTACATTTTGACTACATACAGTAATAAAATAATCATCATTTACAACTATTATTCCAAGTGGAATTGTAGAATAATCTCCTTTTCCTGATTCAGTTATTGGAATATCTATAAGAATTAGTATTTGTCCATCTTCAACATCTATTCTAGCTCTTTCTTCTGTATCTAGTGAATATCTAATAAATTCAGGATTTACTCCAATCGCATTAACTAAATTATTTATCTCCCCTTCTGCTGGTTTTGCCAGGTTAATCCAAGATCCCTTTTCTATTTGATTTACTTCTCTAAATAATCCTTTTTCATCCATAGTTTTATAAATCTTTAACATGACAACACCTTCTTTCTAATTTCTTCTTGCTATACTATCACAAATTTCAATTTTTATCAAATAAAATTATGTATTTTAGTAATAATTATTCATCTTTTTTCGATTTTTTCTTTTTATCTTCTTTACTACTTAATACTTCTTTTCTGGACAAATTTAATTTACCTCTTTTATCATATCCAATTGCTTTTACTACTATCTCATCCCCCACAGATACAATATCGCTTGTCTTTTCAACTCTTTTTGTGTCTAAATGTGAAATATGTACTAGTCCTTCACAACCAGGCCATAGTTCTACAAAGCATCCAAAGTCTTCTATTTTTACAACTTTTCCAACATATATTTTACCATCTTCTACTTCTCTTACGACACTTTCTATCATTTCTCTTGTTTTCTTAATAACTGTTTCATCTTTATGATATATAATTACTCTTCCATCATCTTCTAGTTCTACTTTAACTGCATTTATATCATTTACACTTTTTACATTACTAGCTTCTAAAATTATCTTAGTAATCATATCGCCACCCTTACCAATTACATCTTTAATCTTTTCTGGATTGATAGTAAATGTTTCTATTTTTGGTGCATAAGGGCTTAATTCTTTTCTTGGTTCAGAAATTACGCTTTCCATTAAATCAAGTATTTGCATTCTTGCTTTTTTAGCTTGTTCTAAAGCTTCTTTCATTATTTTCTTTGTAATTCCTTTTATTTTAATATCCATTTGTAAAGCACATATACCTTTTCTTGTACCTGCTACTTTAAAGTCCATATCTCCTAGATGATCTTCCATACCTTGAATATCTGTTAGTATCGTATAATTTTTACCATTTGTTAAAAGTCCCATTGCAATACCTGCTACTGGAGCTTTTATTGGAACACCTGCTGCCATTAGCGACAAACACCCTGCACATATAGATGCTTGGCTTGATGAACCATTTGATTCTAAAATTTCTGATACTACTCTTATTGTATATGGAAATTCTTCTTCACTAGGTATTACTTGAAGTAATGCTCTTTCTCCTAATGCTCCATGTCCTATTTCTCTTCTTCCAGGACTTCCGTATCTTCCTGTTTCACCAACACTAAATTGTGGAAAATTATAGTGAAGCATAAATCTTTTTGAATCTTCTACTCCAAGTCCATCTAATATTTGATTATCTGTAAGACTACCTAGTGTAGTTACACTTAAACTTTGTGTTTGCCCTCTTGTAAATAATGCAGATCCGTGTGTTCTTGGAAGTAAATCGATAGATGCAGATAATGATCTTATTTCATCTACTTTTCTTCCATCTGGTCTAATCTTTTCATCTGCAACTAATCTTCTAAATTCACTCTTCTCTATATCTTCTAATATTAGTTTAACTTTAGTAAGAAGTGTTTCAAGTTCTAAATCATCTATTCCAACATTAGCATCTTCATAATGTTTTACAACTTCTTCTTTTAAATTAGTTGTTGCTTCAAGTCTTTCTAATTTATCTACTATCTTTATAGCTTCAAGCATAGGCACTTTAGCCATATTCTCTACTTCATTTCTAAGTGATGTTTCTATATCTAATATTTCATATGCCATTTTTTCTTTTCCAACTTCAGAAATAATTGTATTAGCAAAATTTATAAGTTCTTTAATAGCTTCATGACCAAACATAATAGCATCAAGCATATCATCTTCAGATACTTCTTTACTTCCTGATTCAACCATATTAACCGCATCTATAGTTCCTGCTACTGTTAAATCTATATCGCTTAATTCCATTTCTTTTGCAGTTGGATTTATTATAAGTTTGCCATCAACTCTACCTACTTTTACACCTGCAACTGGTCCATTAAATGGTATTTCACTTATAGATACTGCTAAAGATGATGCAAATAATGCAGTCATTTCTGGTGTATTATCTTGATCTACTGATAATATTTCATTTACTACATCTACTTTATTTCTAAAATCCTCTGGAAATAAAGGTCTCATAGGTCTATCTATCATTCTTGCACATAATGTAGCTGCCTCTGTAGGACGTCCTTCTCTTTTTATAAATCCTCCTGGTATTTTACCTACTGCATATTGTTTTTCCATATAAACAACTGTTAATGGAAAAAAATCTGATAATATATTACATTCTTTAGATACTGTTGCTGCAGCAAGTGTTACAGTATCTCCATATCTAACTAATACTGAACCAGCTGCTTGTTTAGCAAGTTCACCATGTTCAACAACTAATTTTCTTCCCCTAAAATCAATTTCAAATACTTTTTTCATAAACTCCTCCAAATCTATTTCAAAATAAAAAAGGCACCTAAAAAAGAATGCCTACTTTCTTAATCCTAATTTACTAACGACTTCACGATATTTAGTAATATCATTTTTCATCAAATAATTTAACTTGCTCTTTCTTTGTCCAACTTTCATAAGTAATCCTCTTTTTGAATGATAATCGTGAGTATGTACTTTTAAATGTTCAGTTAAATCATTGATTTCTTTAGTTAAAAGTGCTATTTGAACTTCTATAGAACCAGTATCTTTTTCATCATGTCCAAATTCTTTAACTATTTTTAACTTTTCTTCTTTTGATAAAGCCATATTTCTTCCTCCTTTTTTTAATTTCGCCAAATTCTGAGTAACAGTCGGAAGACTCTAGTTACTAAGAATCGGTAACAACTAGTAATATACATTATTTTTACAAATATATCAAGTATTTTAGTTAAATTTTTTTAGTAAATATGTTATAATGAACTCGAGGTGTTTATATGAAAAAAATATTAACTTTTTTAACTATAATTTCTTTATGCTTATTAGCAACTCCAGTATTTGCTGATGAAGTTGTTGATTGTGGTGCTATAGCTAATATAACAAAGCCTGCTGCATTTATTATAATGGTTATATCCCCAGTAATACTAATAGTTATGGGAACAATCGATTTTTTAGGAGCTATTGCTTCAAGTGATGATAGAGCTTTTAAAAAAGCAATAAATAACTTAGTAAAAAGATTTGTTATATGTTTAGTAATATTTTTACTACCTACAATAGTTAACATGATAATTGGTTGGACAACGTTTAGAGACTTAAGTGCTTGTTTAAAATAGTAGATTTCTACTATTTTTTATTTATCTTTTAATTTTAATATTTGATAATTCATTATATCTATTTATAAAATAATCATCAGTCATACTTGCCATGTAATCTATTATTTTTCTTACATTGCTAGTTGAATTTATATATTCACTAGACATATCATTTAAGAATGCTTTATAAATATCACTAGAAGTATCTTTTTTTTCTAATTCTCTTTTATAATTTTTAAATAATGTAGTATACATTTCATCATAATATCTTAATTCTTTAGAAGCATTTATTACATTATATATTTTTTCATAATTAAACTTAATCAACTTGTCTAATGCATCATATACTTTTTTTGAAAACTTAATATATGGTTTATCTAAACTATTTTCAATAACATCTAACACCATAGTATTTACTATCTCCGTATTGTTTTTTCCAAGAACATCTTTCACTTCTTGTGGTATATCTTCTTCCTTTATAACACCTAATCTAAGTGCATCCTCTATATCTTTACCTGCATATGCTACTTTATCAGATATTCTTACTACACACCCTTCTAATGTCATAGGTCTTAATTTTTTAGGTGCTCCAGATTCTTTAAAACATGTTTCATATTCTCTTAGAAAGTCATCTACACTTTTTTCAACAGAACAATATCTTTCTTCTAGGATTTCTCCATTATGGCATAAAATTGCATCTAATACTTGAACAGATATATTCTTACCCTTGCCATTATTTTCTAAGTACATAAGTGTTCTTACACTTTGTGCATTGTGCGCGAAAATACCTTCACTATTTTCTATACTAAGTCTATTTAATGCTCTTTCTCCACAATGTCCAAATGGAGGATGTCCTAGATCATGCCCTAATGCTGCTGCTTCTATTAGGTCTTCATTTAATCCTAATGCTCTTCCAATAGTTCTTGCAATCTTACTAACAAATTGTACATGTGTTATTCTTTTACTAATATTATCATTTTCAGTAAAAGTAAATACTTGTGTCTTATCAATATATCTCGTGTAAGATAGAGAATATATTATTCTATCAGAATCCCTAAAAAACCTAGGTCTTATGTCATCATCTTCTTCTTTAAGCGTTATTGCACAACTATCCTTACACGCATATTTAGATAGTTCTTTATTTCTCATTCTTTTTACTACTTCATCCATATTACCACACCTACTTTTTTTCAACTACTACTAATTTATCTTCATCTTTTACAACATAAACTATTCCTTCTTTATCATAATCTAAATCTTCTTTATAATCCCATTTTAACTTTACTTCATATCCTTGATAATCTTTATTTTCTATAGTATATGTATATTCATTTAGTTCTACTAAATCAATAGAAACTACTTCTGGCATTTTTATATCGCTAGTTCCTATATACTTATACATAGTATTAGAAGCATTTAAAATAAAATTCTCTTCTATATTATCCATAACAAATTGAACACCACCAACATCATTTTTTGATGCCTTATTATCTAATGTATATAAGTCAATTATAAATAGCTTTGAAATATATTCAGCATATTTTTCATAATTTATTTCGTCTTTATTTAACTCTTCTTTTAATTTATTAAATGTATCTTTATAAATTGTTTTATCCCTTTCGTATAATACATAATCAAATTTAATTGTATCAATTTTTTTCCCACGCACCGATTTATTTCTATTTGGAAGTACAAAAAACGCAAAATAAATCAACACAACAATTAAAAGTACAAATATAGATATTCCAATAATTCTCTTTATTTTATTCATTTTAATCTCCTTTATCTCATAATAAGTATATCATCTTTAATTATAATTTACAATTTAACATACAAAAACGCTTTGAATTTAACTACTTTTTGCTTACATTTAAATTATAGCAC